>DASQDV010000422.1:0-2993 GCA_035633995.1 Pyrinomonadaceae bacterium
ACGCTTCTCTGCTACCATGCCCGCCCAAAAGGAACGTTTACAATTAACCTATGGCGAAAAAAGAGGCGCGCATCGTTGTTATCGGGGGCGGTTTCGGCGGGCTGTTCACGGCGTTGGAACTGGCGAATGAGGGCGAGGTGACGCTCGTGAGCGCGGAGGATCATTTTACGTTTCGCCCGATGCTCTACGAGTATTTGAGCGGCGAGGTCGAAGCGTGGCACATCGCGCCGCATTACCGCGAACTCCTGGACGAAGACAAAATCCATTTCATACACGGCGAAGTGTCGGACGTGGATTTCGCGGCGCGCACGGTCGCCGTCGAAGGCTGGGCTGAGGCGCAAAGCTATGACGTGCTCGTGCTCGCGGTCGGCGGCGTGACGAATTACGCGGGCGTGGAGGGAGCGAAGGAACACGCGCTCGCGTTTCGCGGCATCGCGGACGCGGACGCGTTGCGCAATCTGATGATTGACGCGCTCGACCGCATCCCGCCCGACGCGACGGCGGACGAGGCGCGGCGCGCGGCGACGTTCGCCGTCGTCGGCGGAGGCGCGAGCGGCTGCGAACTCTCTACGAAGATGGGCGACCTGCTCAAGGATGCTTTCGCGCGGCGCGGGCTGCGGGGCGAGGCGCGCGTCGTGGTCGTGGAGATGGCCGAGCACGTCGTTCCCGGCATGGGCGACGAACTGCGCGAGTATGTCGAAGAGGCGCTCAGAGAGTCGGGCGTCGAGGTGCACACGCGGACGCGCGTGCGGCGCGTGACGCCGGAGGGCATGACGTTCGAGCAGGCGGGCACGGAGACGCAACTGGAAGCGGCGGCGGTCGTCTGGGTGGGCGGCGTGCGCATCAGCCCGCTCGTCGAGCGTTTGCAGATTCCGAAGAACGAGCGCGGCCTCGTCCGTGTCGAGCCGACGCTGCAAGTTCAGGGGATGCGGGAAGTCTTCTCGCTCGGCGACGACGCGCACTTCCCCGCCGCCAGCCCGCAACTCGCGGGCACGGCGCAACTCGCCTTTCAACAGGCATCGCTCGTCGCCGCCAACGTCCGCGCGCTCCTCACCGGCCAGGGCGAACTCAAGACCAAACATTTCGAGGAGATGGGCGAAGCCCTGAGCCTCGGCACGGAACGCGCGGCGGTGCTCGCGGGCGGCAAGGCTTTCGGCGGGGCGCTCGCACGCCAGGCGCGTTTCGCGCTCTACACCTCGCGCCTGCCGACGTGGCATCACCGCGTCAAAGTCGGCGCGAGTTGGTTCTTCGAAGGAACGGCGCCGCTCCCGCTCGGCCTGCGCAGGCCGGGCACGTAATTTTCGACGCGCGGGCGACAACGTTTGCGTGTAGTGTCGGTGTATGAAAGGAGCTTGAGACCATGGCGCGCGGGTGGGAGAGCAAAGCGGTCGAAGACCAGATTCAGGAGGCGGAGGAGCGTGCGCGGCGCGCGGCGGAGACGCCTCTGGACGAATCGCCCGAAGCTCGCGCACGCCGCGAACGGCTCGAAACCCTGCGCCTCTCGCGCGCACGCACGCTCGATCAACTCGAACGCGCCACCAACCGCGCCCACCGCGAAATGCTGGGGCGCACGCTCCGCGCGCTCGAAACCGAAATCGGAGAGTTAAGCTAACGGGATAAAATCTTCACCGCAGAGACGTGGAGAGAAGAAATGCAGAAGCAGGACCGCGGGACGATGAACTAAAAACAGTTTCTTTAGTTCATCGTCCCGCGTTCCTGCTTCACCGTTCTCCTCAGCGGCTCTGCGGCGAGTGTTTTCCGCGAGATGATTACTCGCCGAGATTGTCCTGCACGCCGACGCCCGCTTCGCCGTTGAGGATGGTGCTCATGCCTTCGTTTCGTTCCGCCGTGAGAGGCGCGTCCGGCTCTGCCGCGTCGCCGCGTTCATCCACGCGATCCTGTTCGTTGAAGTGTTTGTTTGTGCCGTCGTCGCCCTCGCGCTTATCTTTACGTTCATCACTCATTCCCGCTTGCTCCCTTCCGTGTACACAGTTATGAACAACTGACACCCTTCACACTTCCACCGTCGCCGCCTCGCACGAATCGAGCACGGGCGCTTCGGTCTCTTCCGCCTCGCCCGCATCGCCTTCGCCGACGTAGACGCGCCCCGCCTCGACCGTCTCGAAATACTCTTCGATGCGTTCGAGTATCTCGTCAACGGCGTGCGAATGATAGAGCACCTGCCGGAAGCGCGAGCCGCCGACGAGGCCGCGCGTGAACTGCCCCGCGAGTTGCTTCATACGCCCGATGGCGGGCAACTCCGGCATGTCCGCGCGCAGGAGTTCGAAGTATTCCAGGAGGAGGTTGCGCTTGTCTGCGAGCGTCGGCTGAAACGGCTCGCGCCCCGCCAGCGTCTCTTCGATCTGGCGGAATATCCAGGGGTTCGCCATCGCGCCGCGCCCGATGAGGATGCCGTCGCAGTTCGTCTCGCGCCAGCGCGCGAGCGCCTCGTCAACGGTCGTCACGTCGCCGCTGCCGGAAACGGGAACTTTCACCGCCTCCTTGATCTGCCGCACCAAATCCCAGTTCGCGCGCCCCTTGTAGCCCTGCTCCTTCGTGCGACCGTGCAGCGCGATGTGCTCGACGCCGCAGCCCTCGGCCAGTTTCGCCGTCTCGACCGCGTTGATTTGCGTGTCGTAATAGCCCGCGCGAATCTTGATCGTGAGCGGAATGGTGATCACGCGCTTGATCTCTTTGAGGATCGTCTCAAGCCGCGCGTGATCGCGCAGCAGCCCCGAGCCTCCGCCGTGTTTGACGACCTTCGGCGCGGGGCAACCGCAGTTCACGTCGAGAATGTCTGCGCCCACCTCCTCGGCCATCTGCGCGGCCATCAGCATGCGTTCGGGCTGCCCGCCGAAAATCTGCACGGCGAACGGTCGCTCGTAATCGTAAAAGCGCATCTGCCGCTTCGACTTCGGATTGTTGCGCGTCAAGCCTTCGACCGAAATGAACTCCGAGACGGTCAGACCGATCCCGCCGCGCCGCTTCAACAA
>DASQDV010000423.1:0-8125 GCA_035633995.1 Pyrinomonadaceae bacterium
GCCTGTCACGGTCACAGAGTCGCCGACGGCGACTCCGGTAGGCGCGCTCGACGTGAACACGAAAATAGCGTTGGAGGTATTTGGATTACCGTCGTCGTTCGGGGTTTGGAGGAAATACCCGTTGGTCTTGCGGGCGGTGACGATGCCGGTGGTTGTGACTCGCACGCCGTCATAAGGCGAAGACGTGCTGCTACCTTGAATCTCGAAGATCGCCAGGGCTGTCGCCTCGTCGTTGGTGATCGTGCCCAGCCCTTGCGTGTCCCCGGCGATGGCGCCCATCACGTTCGTGATGTTAACGAAGAACGTCTCGTTCGGCTCTACTACCGTATCGCCGTTGACGGTGACGGTAAAGGTCGCGGTCGTAGCTCCCGCCGTGATGGTTCGTCCCGTCTCGCTCTTGGCGACGTAGTCGTTATCTTCCGTCGTAGGGTTGTCGTCCTGCGCCGTGCCGTCGGCGGTGGCGATGTCGAACGTCACATTGCCCGCCGCTGCGGAAGTCAGGCTGACGGTGAAAGTAAAGGTCGTCGTCCCGCTGTTGCCCTCTGCCTGAGTCACGTTATTGATCGAGAGCGTCGGAGTAGGAGCGGGCGTGGGCGTCACCGTGGCGCACGTGTTCTCGCCGTCCGGGCTTGGCGCGCCCGTCCTGTAAGTTGAAGTGTTGCGTTTCCCGCCCGTCCCGTTCGGGCAGCGTTGGATGGAGTTGGAGGCCGAATTTCCGCCGTTCGCGGTGGACGCCTCGTCAACTTGCGGCTGGCCTGAGTTCAGCAGTACCAACAGGCCGGTGTCGTCGGCATCCGCCGTGTCATAAACGACGGCGTCACTTAAATTCGTGGTGGTAACGGCGGCGCCCGACGAAAAGTCGCCGAAATAGAGCGCGACCGCGTCAGCTCCGTTTTGCAGAAAGTCCCCGTTGAAGGTTATATCGACGCCCGGGACGCCCGTATTGCCCAGTGTGAAATACCCGGCGGCGTTCGTGGAGAAATTATCCAGATCGAACGCGGCATAGGCCACGTCGCCGTTCCCGTTGAAGAAAACAACTGTCAGCCCGGTCAGCGAAGTGTTGCCCGCTCCGCCATCGTATAACTCGACGAACTCGGCAGCATCCGTACCCGCCGTGTCCGCGTCCACTTCGTTGATGATCACGTCGTTGATGGTCGCCGCCGCACGGGCTGTGCCACGCTCTGATGCGCTTGCCATCCCCACTTTACCTTGAGGAACGGCTCCGGCGGCGAGGAGCATGACGAGAAATAAAGATAAAATTTGACGGCGGGCGGACGCAGTGCGTCGTCGGCTAAGAGTCGTTGTGAACACTGTGGGTGAATCCTTTCATTAACGAGACGAGGTGTAGCGTCTATCCTGACAACATCGAGACGCGCATTTGGGGTGCGGCGGATGATTGAAGCCGGGCGATTCGGCGAGCCTCAAGCCCCCGAAGTCCGCCAGTTAAATTGCGGTGAAGTTACGTCGGTCATGCTCCTGAGTCGGACTTGATGAGCGCCACGCGCAACAGTCGCGCTGTAATTATTGATGCAGGAACGTAAAGATTTGGCTGCGGCCACACGAACGGGGAATTAGTTAGACGGATTCCTTCATTTGCCTCTCTGTTTCGAGTGGCGAAAGTAACACACTCGGACAAACGGCAGCAATAGAGGAGCGCATCTGTAACTAAAAGTTAACTTCACTGGCCGCCGTCCTGCCGGAGCAGTTTGCGCGCCTGCAACGACGTGACGAGCTTGTCGAACGACGCGGCGGCGTGTTCGGGCGTCACGTCGTAGGCGTCCGTGATGTCGCGTATGATCTCGTCGCGCGTGCGTTTGCGTTCGAGGCCGCGCCAGATGATCATGGCCGTCTCGTTCAGCGTGTAGTAGCGTTTGGAGTTGAGGTCAACGAGCACGGCTTCGCTGTCGTCAAACTCTGTGAACACGACGTGCTCGTGCGGGCTGGGATTACTTTCCGACATCAAATGGATTCCTGTTTGAGATAAACGGCGGATGGTGCGGCGGCGGGCGCCCCGGTGGAAAGAACCGGCAGCGAACGCGACTTCGACCCCGCAGCCTTATGCCAGGGGATTTTGCCGAAACTCTGCAAGCAGTAGAGACAGGGCGAGGCGGTGTAGAGATCAGGCTCGTTTTTTTCGCTTGCGAGTTCTGCGAGTGCTACCCTGCGCCGTTCGAGTTGCCGCGCGGCCAGCTCGCGCAAACGTATGAAACCGTCTGCGAACTCCTCTTTCGTTAAATCCGCCACTACGTCCGGTTCTCCGGACGCGCCGCGATAGCCGGAGAGGTTGCAGCAGAGCGTGAGCCTGCCGCGATAATCGACATTACAGTTTGTGCCTTCGAGCGCCTGGCAGGGAGGCGCGGGGTCTAAATTGTAGTAGCCGGTGGCGACGCCTATCTTCATCTTGAAGATGTTGGAGAGCACGCCTATTTCCTGCTCGGCGTGCGCGCGTTCCTCGACGTTCAAGCCCGACTCGTCTTCCGCGCCCGCCGAGGTCGGGAGCAGGTGTGAAAAGTGTATGGCCTGCGCGCCGAGTCGCGCGGCGAGCAGCGCAAATTGTTCGAGCTGCGGGATGGTGTCGCGCCGGATGCCCGTTTTGATGAGGAACGGGATGCCCTTCATGTAGCAGCGCGTAATGGCGCGCATGACGCGCACGAACGAGCCTTCGCCGCGCCAGAAATCGTGCGTCTCGCGCGTCGGGCCGTCGAGACTGAACGCAACCATGTGCAGCGCGTCGCGGTTGGCGAGCAGCGTCGGGTACACGCGATCAAAATGCCAGCCGTTCGTGACGAAACCGAACTGCCAGCCCTCTTCCCTGACCGTCTCGACGATCTCTTTGAAGCGCGGGTGGATGGTCACCTCGCCGCCCGTGAATGAAACCGCGTTGAACCCGCAGGAGGGGGCGCTTGCGCTGCGTATGATGCGGCGGAGCAGTTCGACGGAGAAGAAATTGGCGGGCGTGTGATAGAGCGCGTCGTCGTCGCGCGCGCAATAGCTGCAATGCAGGTTGCAGATGTTTGTCAACTCAAGGCTGATGTGCTTGAGTTTATGCTCGACGGTGCTTGCAGCTTGGGCGATTGCCATAAATTAAGATTCGAGACACGCGGCTTTGAGAAGTTCGGGCGCGCTCGAAGAATCTTCGATCAGGTCACGCCCGGCATGAAGTAAAAAAGAGGTCGTCTGCTTCGCCAGCAAGCCGAGCGCGCGCAGGTGTTCGCGCGCCGTCGCCGCGTCGTAGCTTGCCCAGGGACATTGCCTGATAAGCCGCGCCATAGCTTCGCCCGAAGTGAGCTTCTCCGTGCGGCTCGCCCGTTCACCCGTTAAATTGGGGAACAGTAGCACACGCGGAAGACAACGCTCAACGAAGCCTCCGGGGAATGCGATTGCCGGGTCGAGCTTACGCTTGCTCGGGTCGGAATTGACCGGCGCGCCGAGCGCCGCTCCCAGTTCGCTCAAGCGGCAGTTGGCGAGCGACTCAGAAGAGACCGAGAAGACGCGACGCAAAGCCCACGCCTCCACCTTCCCCGAATCCTCTTCGCCGAGCACCAGCATGTCGTCCGACAAATAACGCCAGCCCGCGCTCGCCAGCCGGATCGTCAGACTCGACTTCCCGCTGTTCGAATTCCCGACGACGACCAGGCCGGTGTTCGTCTCCGGCTCGACCACGCCCGCCGCGTGCAGGAGGTAGAGACCGCCGCGCCTGAGCGCGGCCTGCACCGCGTAAGAGAGCGTGTTGATAATGGCGACGGGGTGGCGCGCGTGTTCGGTCGTGCCTAACCAGACCGAGACGAGCCGGGATTCCGCCGCGTAGACGGCGATCCGCGATTCGTCTATGTCAAGAAAATGCTCTGTCCCGTTTGTGTAGCACTGTCCGCGAGGGACTTCAAACGACTGGCAGTCGGGCGGCAGAGGCGGCGGAGCGCCGTAGAAAAACTGGACGGTGCAATCAACAAAGCGAGCCGCGCGGCCTGGATACGGGGTGAAATACATGCCCCCGATGAACTCTCCGGCGACCCGCGCGGCTACTTCGTCGTTAAAGTTGAAAGCGAGAAGACGCTCCCCAATCGTATAAACCTTCGTGATTGAGGCTTTGCCCTGCGCTGCCACGACAGACTTCGTCTCCCGGCCACTTTCACTCACAGAGAAGGCAATTCTACGTCGTCATCGTCTGGATGGTGTCAACGGTCGGGCCTTGAAAGAATGCAGTCGCCTCCAAGACATCAACAGGCACGGAGACCACCGGTTCGACAAAGGGTTTCTTCTCTTGCGCGGGCTGGGACGACACGCCCTCGACCCGTTCCATCTGTTCCAACTGCTCGTTGGCAGGATTACTGTTTTTTGTGTTCAAGGCTCGATGTCTCCTCACATTTTTGTAGTTTGTTGATTGTTGGATGGCGACACTAAAACGAGGCGCAGCGGTCTGACTTCGTAGTTCGAGAGATTGGTGCGTTGATAAAGAAGGACGTTGGGCGAAATCGCGCGCACCGCTTGCTCCATCGTGTAATTGTTAAAGTCCACATCCACAAGTTCGGTAGATTCATATTTCATCTCGAACGGAATGTCAACTTTACTTGCGATTTCGTAGAGCACCGCCGTTAAAGGCTGTTTGCGCGCGCGCACGGTGAGCTGGTTTTTTTCGACCGCCACGTGCAAAGGCTGTTTCTCCTCATCCTTCGCCGTCGTAACGTCCATCCCGTCTTCCGTGTTGCCTTCGATCAAAATCGCTTCCGAGCCGCCTTTGACCAGCGCGGTTTCGGCGGGCGGGTCTTCGTTCAACGCCTGCAAGTAGATACCGATGACTTTCGGCTGTTTGCCGGGGTCGCCGCTCAGTTCGTAGTCCACGTAAACTTGCGGCGCGAGCAGGCGCAAAGCGCCTTCGAGCGGCAGCGCCTCGAACTCCTGCGTGATGTTCTGCTTCTGCATGAGCGGCGTCAGGATGACGGGCACTTTCAGTTTCTTGCTGATGTCGGCGGCAATCTCCGAGAGTTTGCCGTTCTTCGCCGCGAGCGTAATGCTGATGGGCGCACGCTTTGTGACTTTAACCGTCCAGGGCGCTTTAGCGTCCTTA
The DNA here is from genome assembly GCA_035633995.1 of Pyrinomonadaceae bacterium. GTDB lineage: Bacteria > Acidobacteriota > Blastocatellia > Pyrinomonadales > Pyrinomonadaceae > JAIVJZ01. Next base: position 5,066 of record DASQDV010000423.1, read on the forward strand.
TTGCCGGCAGCAGCGGATGTTGCGGCGGTCGTAGCCGCAGGACTCGCCGGAGTTTTAGCATCTTTCGCGGCAGCGGGGCTGGCGGCGGGCGCGGGCGCTTTCCTGGTGGCCGGGGCGGGCTGTTGCCTCTGCGGCGCGGCGCTTCTCTGCCCCGGCTGCTGCGCGGCAAAGGCGACCGGCGCAAGCAACAAAGCCCACGCGAGATTTAGAACGGAGCGCTTGGAAATCATATCGAACATTTTAACTTACCTCTGACTCCTGATCCATTAATTAAATATTAACGGGCAAGCTCGAACGAACTTACGCACTCAAGCTTCGATGTTCCGGGGAGTTATTAGTTGCAAGTGATCTTCTAAGAAGAAACACGCTACCCGCTACGTTCAAAGATGCCATCGGCTATCGCCACACGGCAGTCGGGTGGTCGCGCTTATTGAGCGCGCAGACATTAGGCTGGCTTTTGTTAAGTAGACGGCACAGGCCATCGGACAAGTCAAACAAGCTAGCGCAGGCAGACGGAACTTACCATATTTAACTGCGCGCATCAATCTCTCGCTGCGCCCGCCGGCGGGTTATTTTCAATGTCGCGCTTCCGGCGGCGAGTAAATCAGACGCAAGGATGTCCGTTCGTGCCTTAACACATAGTCGCAATCCCGCTCCGTGTTCAAGATTGAAAACGACCCACTGCCCGGCGTCCCGCGAAGTTTAATGTTGCATGTGGCTCGGGCCGCCCGTCCAGAGCATGCGCAGCGGGCGCAGCAGGTAGTAGACGAAAGAGAGAGACGCCGGAAGCTTGAGCAGCGTGAGGTCTTCTTCCGTCGGGCTGATCACGTAGCGGCAATAGTTGAATTTATCACGCAGGCGGCGACGCGCACGGAGTTGCAAAATAAAATAACCGGACATGCCGCCAGCCTCATCCCCTTCCGCGAACAGACGCGTATAAATCTCGCCCGCCAGATGAGCGATCTCGGCGTCGGACGCGAATTTCTCTTCGACGTGTGCGGGCAGATTCGCGCCGAGCAGGTCGTGTGCGTCGAAGAGGCCGAGCAGCAGCATGCGCTCGGTGCCGGTGCGCCGCGCGTGTTCGAGCAACTGCGTCCAGTTCAATTCGCGATCAACTTCGAGCAGCCGTGCGATGTCCGCGATCCAACTGAGCCTCTCCCACAGGTGCTTCGCCCCGTGCACACAGAGCGAGAGCAGCAAATCTTCGGGCGCGAGCGTTTTGATCTGCGTCCCCGCAAACGTGTCCGTGCGTGCGCTGCGCCACAGGGTCTCTTCGTCGAGCGGCGCGGAGAAAAGTCGCGCGCTCACGCGCCAGTGAATTTCCACGATCAGCCGATGGGCGTCGCGCGTGAACGGCAAATTGCATTGCGTGCGCAGCATCAACGATTGCTGCACTTCGTTCAAAGGCGGATGCATGGCGTAGCCTTCCGCGAGCAGCAACTCCATGACGCGCGGCACGTCGCGCTGACGAACGATAATATCGAGGTCGCCGAAGTGCCTGAGCGCAATATTTCCGTAAGCGTGCGCCGCCAGCGCGGGGCCTTTGTAAGGGATGGCGTCAATTCCGTGCGAGGAGAAGAGTTTGAGCAGGCGGCGCAGTTCACCGCCCAGATAGACGTTGAGAGCGGAAATCCGGCGAAACTGATCGCGCAAAGCTTCGTAGGCGACGGGCGGGACTTTTTCGGACGCGTGCGCCTGCAATTGATAATAGAGCAGCGGGATCAGACCGTGACTCTCGGCAGAGCGCGCGATGTACTCCCAATCGAGCGAGCCGTCGAGCAGTTGTCTGATGCGCGCGACAATCGCTTCGTCCACGCGCACATGCGCGCAGCACAAAAACAATTCGACTTCAGGCCGCACACCCGCGCGCAGCGGCTCGACTGTTGGAGCGGAGATAATTTGCATTACTCACGAAACGGAGAACGATACGCCGCCGAGTCTCCCCGCGTGACGTTGTGACGGTAAGGATGGTACTTCGGCGCAGAAGGGCTATTCAATTTTCACGCCGTAGCCGAGCCCGTCGCCGACCGGAAGCACCACCGCGCGCAAATTTTTATGGTTCACGAAACGTTGATTGAAGCGGCGCAGGCTCTCCGTTGATTCTTTCTGATCGGGAGTGCGAAGTTCGCCCGCCACTTGCCCGCCCCACAACAAATTATCCGCAACGACGACGCCACCCGTGCGCAGCAGCGGCAAAGAGAGTTCGAGATAATCCTCATACTCCTCTTTCATGGCATCTAAATAGACGAGGTCGAACGTGTCTGTGAGCTTCGGAATCACGTCGAGCGCCAGTCCCCGCTCCACACGCACGCGCTCCGACATTCCGGCGCGCTGAAAATAGTCTCCCGCGCGCTCGATCATCTTTTCGTTCGGCTCAATCGTCACCACCTGCGCGCCCGCGCCCATCCCGCGCAGCAAATGTACGACCGCGTATCCGATTGCCATTCCGATCTCTAAAACTTTGCGCGCGTTAATGGCGCGAGCGGTGATTTCCAGAAACAGCGCCACCTCGCGGTCTGCAATCGGCACTTTGTTCGCCGCCGCAAACTCCTCCATCTCCGCAATGAGGCTGTCGCCGCCGGGGTGCAGTTGATCTAGATACAGGGCTTGTTCGCGCTGAAGAATCGCGTCGAGACGTGCTTTCATAATTTACCGGAGAGAACATTCTGCTGCTTGTAAGAGCAGGCCAAGTCTAACCGTAATGTTCCGTCAGGCGCAATCGGGCAGACAATTGTGCCACGTCAACGCTTGTCTGATGTCGCGCCACGACTTTTTCGCGCGTCAGTTGTCGGGTTTATCCGTCGTTTGTGCGGCGTCCGCATCGAGCGTGACGTAGCGACGCGCGAGGCCGAGTTCGCGCAGTTTGTGTTGAAGCGACTGGCGGTGCATGCCGAGGATGGTGGCGGCGCGCGTGACGTTGCCGCCGGTTTCTTCGAGGCACCGCGCGATGTAACGTCGCTCGAACTCGCGCCGGTCTTCGCGAAAGTCCGCCGTGAATGGGACGGACAGACCATCGCCAGCGTCTTCAGGCGCGGGGCGTGATGCAGCGGCGCTCTGCGT
>DASQDV010000424.1:0-2317 GCA_035633995.1 Pyrinomonadaceae bacterium
ATGCGCGCCATCAGACCCGCGATCATGCCCGACGGGCCGATGAGCTTTTTGATCCCGGCGTCGCTGTAAACCACTTTCGGGTAGAAGACGGCGGCGTGATCTTTCACGACGAGCGTGCGCAGAGTGTTGACCTCGGTGGCGGTCGCGACGGGACGGTCAACCGCAGTCCAGCTATCGGGAGCGTCAACGATCAGGAAGGCGCGTTTCTGTGTGCAGTAGATGCTGGCCGGGCCGAGCAGTTGGAGATAAGTCGCTTCGTTCACTTCCCTGTCGCCCGGGATGACCATGAGGTTGAAGAGATCAACTTTGTCGAGCGCGAAGAAGCCTGTGTGCTTCGCCGAGTTGCCGCCGTACTCCGCCACGCCCGGCGCGTCGCCGTCGCTGCCCGCCGTCCCGCCGGATTGGAAGACGCCCGTGCCGCTCGCGCCCAGACTGTAGCGGCGCGCGTTGGCGATGAAGCCCGCGCCGAGGACTCCGGCACCGGCCAGCCCGGTCGTCGTGACGGTCGCGCTGTCGTTGATCGTGCCCTGTTTTTTACGCAGCGCCAGATGATACCCCCACAGTTCCGCCTTCCAGGGGACGTTCGGCTCGGCGTTGATCCGGTCGGCGATGATGCGGAGTTTTTCCCTCACGCCGTCGAGCGCGCCGCCCGCCTGCTGGAAGATGCGGTCGCCGGGAGCGGTGGTCGCAAGCGGCAGCGAGACGGCAGGGCTTCCGGCGATCTGGAGGCCGGTGACTGTGCCCTGCGTGATGCCGGCGAAGGCGTTCAGGCCGTTTGTGCCGTCGGTGAAGTCGCCGAAGGCCGAGCCGCCCATGAAGACCGTGCCGTTAAAGACCGGCCTCAGATTGCTCCAGCGCCCGACCTCGACGCCGCCTTGATCCAGACCGAGCATCAACGCCGTCGCTAAATCTTCCGCAGCCGAAGGCGCGCGGCGGACGGTGACGCGGCTGAAATCGGCCACGTCGGAGGTGAGGCGCAAGACCTTCGCGCTGATCCCTGCGGGGCCGACCGCATCCCACTGCGCTTTCACCTTGAGACCGGCGACCGCCGAGTCGAGTTGCGGGTTGATCATCTTCACGGCGATGTCGTCGGCAACCTCTTGCAGGGTCGTCAGGCCGGCGGTGAAAGTCTTCCCCGTGAGGTTGATGTCAATCGGCGCTGAGCCGTTGACGCTCATCGAGAATTTGCCCTTCGTGGCGAAGATGCCTTCGAGTTCGGTGATGAGTTGCGCGACGGTGCCGACGAAGGGGCGGCGGCTCTGGCTGTAGCCGCGCTGCGCCGCCGTGCTGGTGTTGATGAAGGCGGTGGGGTCTGTGGCGACGCCCATGTCCCCCGCGTCGAGCGCGAGATCAATGAGCTTCGACGACTGCGTGACGAAGGGCGGCGCGAAGCGCGGAGAGGCGGGCATCATCGAGAGGTTGCTGAACTCTTCCTGGCTGATGACGACCCCGCCCGCCTCGTAGGAGACGCGCAGGTTGAAAGTGTCGTCCGGGTTCGGCGTGTTGTAGTCAACCTCCAACTTCACGTCCTGCCCCCACAGCCCCGGGGCTTTCGCCGTCGCCACGAGCACGTTCTTCGTGTTGGCGAGATTCCTCAAAGTGACTTTCGCGGGCAGCGCGCCCGCCGCGAGCCGGACGACGTAGCAATCCGTCCCGCCGTTATCGAAGAACTGCCTGACGCTCTGCGCCAGATCGCTCAAGGGGTGCGGGCCGCCGAACTCGCGTATGAAGTCGGCGTAGCTCAAACACCTGACCGCGCGGTCGATGGGGCCTTTGGCCGTGCGCCCGAAAAACGCCGCAATCGAAGTGGAGACGCCCGTGATGGTGTGCACACCACTGGAAACCTCCTGAATATAGACACCCGGATAACTAACCTGTACTGGCATTATTCAATCCTCCGTCGAAGCGCTTCTTGTGCTGGTCAAAAATTCTGCCTGATGCGGGACGCAAGTAAATCTGGTTCGGCTCGAAACACTTTCAGCGGCGACCCGCGCGAGCCGCCGAACTTTGAAAGCCACAGGCGCGCACGAGCCGCGCTATAAATTTCCCGGCTTGAGAAATGCATTGATGGCTTTCACCTTGCGACGATTGAGGCGGTAGCGTGTGCGTGAATCTCCGGCGCGGCGTTCGAGAATCAGTTTTCGGGCGGCGAGATTATCGAGCACCTCTCTCACTTCCGCAGTCTGCCGTTTGATCTTTTGTTCGAGCAGCCACCATTCGACGATGCCCTCGAAGGTGTCTTGCGCATCGGGGTGCTCCGCCAGATAGGCCAACACGTCGCGGGCGATTTGAGACTTGTCGGGAGTACACATCACAT
>DASQDV010000425.1:0-2329 GCA_035633995.1 Pyrinomonadaceae bacterium
GAGCGCGCCGCGCGAACAGCGCGTTTTGGAGACGCGCGCGTCGAGCGTCTACGCGACGGCGTTCAGCCCCGACGGCAAGTGGTTCGCTTCGGGCAGCAAGGACAGCACGGTGCGCCTGTGGGAAGCGGCGACGGGGCGCGAGTTGCGCAATCTCGCGGGCAACGTCGCGGGTAACATCGGCCCCATCACTTCCGTCGCTTTCAGCGCCGACTCGCGCACGCTCGCCGCAGGCGGCCTGAGCGGCGGCATCAAACTCTGGGAGGTGATTTCGGGTCGCGAGTTGCCCGCGCTCGCCGGACACGCCGAGACGGTCAACAGCGTCGCCTTCAACGCGGCGGGCGTGCTCGCCTCGGCCAGCAACGATAAGACGATCAAATTGTGGGATACCGCAGCAGCGGCGGGGCGCGAGCCACAGCGCACGCTCGCAGGGCACGGCGGCGAAGTCCACGCGCTCTCGTTCAGCGCGGACGGCAAAACGCTTGCGACGGGGAGTTCAAACGGCGAGATCAAAATCTGGAACACGGCGGACGGGCAAGCGGCGCAAACTCTCTCCGGCCACACCGCGCTCGTGCGCGCCCTCGCCTTCAGCCCCGATGGGAAGACGCTCGCCTCCGCGAGCTTTGACAAGACCGCGCGCGTGTGGGACGCCGCGACCGGGCAGGCGCTTCGCACGCTGAACGGTGCGGACGCTTTCACCAGCGTCGCCTTCAACAAAAACGGTCAGTCGTTGCTCGCCGGAAACGCGCGCGGCGAAATCAAATATTTCGCCGCCGCGACCGGGCAGGAGCAGCGCGCCTCGAACGCGCACACGGACGCCGTCAACTCTCTGTCGTTCAGCCGCGACGGGCGCTGGCTCATCAGCGGCAGCGAAGACGGCAGTGCGCGCGTGTGGGCGGGCGACAGTGTGCAGGGCGAACTTCTGGCAACGCTCGTCTCGCTGCGCGAGAGCGAGGACTGGCTCGTCGTCGCGCCCGACGGGTTGTTCGACGGTTCTCCGACAGCGTGGCATCAGATCGTGTGGCGCTTCGAGCAGAACACGATGAACGTGCGCCCCGTCGAAGTCTTCTTCAACGAGTATTACGCGCCCGGCCTGCTCGGCGACATCTTCGCGGGCAAACGACCGCAGGCCGCGAAAGCCATCACCGAGCGCGACCGCCGCCAGCCGCAGGTTCGCATCTCGCTCGCAGCAGACGCGCAAGGCTCCGCGAGCGTCACCACGCGCGAGGCGAAGGTGCGCATCGAGGTCTCGGAAGAAGCGCCGGACGCGAGACACCCGCAGGGGAGCGGCGCGCATGACTTGCGCCTCTTCCGCAATGGCCTGCTCGTGCGCGCCGAGCGCGGCGACGTGTTGAAAGGTGCGGGCAACAGGGTCGTCGAGATGAGCGTGCCGATTGTGGCCGGAGACAATCAACTGACGGCTTATGCTTTCAACCGCGACAACGTCAAGAGCGTCGATGCGGAACTGCGCATCAACGGCGACGCGAGTTTGCGGCGCGCGGGCACGGCCTACATCCTCGCCGTCGGCGTCAACAAGTATGCCAACCCCGCCTTCAATCTCAACTTCGCCAACGCCGACGCGCAGACCTTCGGCGAGGAGGTGCAGAAGGCGCAGGCGCGCATCGAAGGTTTCGAGAAGATCGAAGTCGTCCGCATGTTCGACACGCAGAGCACGAAGGCCAACATGCTGTTCGCCATCAAACGGCTCGGCGGCGACGAGTCGGAGTTGCCCGCGAGTGCGCCGCCCGAACTCGCTAAACTCAAACGCGCGCAGCCCGAAGACACCGTCATCATCTACTACGCGGGGCACGGCATCGCGCAGGGCGCGCGCTTCTACATCATCCCGCACGACCTCGGCTACAAGGGCGACCGCACGAAGATAGACGCCGCCGGAATGAAGACGCTGCTCGAACACAGCCTGTCAGACCGCGAGTTGGAAGCGGCGCTCGACCGCCTCGACGCGGCGCAGGCCGTGCTCGTCTTAGACGCCTGCAACTCCGGTCAAGCGCTCGAAGCCGAAGACAAGCGGCTCGGCCCGATGAACTCGAAGGGCTTGGCGCAACTCGCCTACGAGAAAGGCATGTTCATCCTCACCGCCGCGCAGGGCTACCAGGCGGCGAAAGAGGCGACGCAGTTGGGACACGGCCTGTTGACTTACGCGCTCGTCGTGCAGGGACTCAGAGAAGGCGCGGCTGACGCGCGCCCGCGCGACGGGCAGGTCCTGATGGGCGAATGGCTCGACTACGCGACCGAACGCGTGCCGCTGATGCAGCTTGAGAGCATGAAGAAGAGTCGCGGACTCTTAGGTCAACTCGCGATGGTTGACGGCGAG
>DASQDV010000426.1:0-1820 GCA_035633995.1 Pyrinomonadaceae bacterium
CATCTTAATTTTCCCTTCGGCGTCTCCGCCGTGTGCGTGGCGCGGAGGGTGGAGTAGTGATGAGAGTTTACGAAGAAGAAGAGACTTTGAAGCGGCGGCGCGTTGACGTGCGGCGCGACGGTGCGGACGGCGACGGCGAGACGCCGGACATCTCCGTCTTTCTGCCGGTCTATAACGAGGAGCCGAATTTGCGCCCGCTCCACGCGAAGATGACCGACGCGCTCTCGACGCTCGGACGCACCGCCGAGATTATTTATGTTGACGACGGATCGAGCGACGGAAGCCTCGAAGTGTTGCGCGAGCTTGCAGGGCAGGACGCGCGCGTGCGTGTCATTGCGCTCAGACGCAACTACGGGCAGACCGCCGCGATGAGCGCAGGCATTGACGCGGCGCGCGGGCGCGTGCTCATCCCGATGGACGCCGATCTGCAAAACGACCCGGCGGACATCCGGCGCCTGTTGGAGAAGTTGGACGAGGGCTACGACGTGGTTTCGGGCTGGCGCAAGAACCGGCAGGACAAGGCCATCACGCGCAAGTTTCCTTCGATGCTGGCGAACCGTCTGATTTCATGGATCGGCGGCGTGCCCCTGCACGACTACGGGTGTTCACTGAAAGCCTATCGCCGCGATTCGCTCGCCGACGTGCGCCTCTACGGCGAGATGCACCGCTTCATCCCGATCTATGCATCGTGGGCGGGCGCGCGCGTCACGGAGATTCCGGTGGATCATCACGCGCGCACGATGGGCGTCTCGAAGTACGGGCTGTCGCGCACGCTCAAGGTCGTCTTCGATCTCGTCACGATCAAGTTCATGGCGTCGTACCAGACGAAACCGATCTACGTCTTCGGCACGTTCGGCATGCTGGCCTTTGCCGTCTCTTTCATCGCAGGGCTGTGGGCGATCTTCCTGAAACTCGTCCACAAGGCCGACTTCGTGCAGACGCCTCTGCCCATCCTCGCCATCGTCATGTTTGCCGTCGCCGTCCAATTTTTCCTGATGGGGCTTTTGGCCGAAATGCTCGTGCGCACCTATCACGAATCACAGTCGAAGGCCATCTACGCCGTGCGCGAGCGGATAGGATTTGAAGATAAGTAAACAGTCAGCCGTCAGCAGTAAAACCTGCTCCTGCTTTTCAACCGCTCACTGCTTACTGCTCACTTAAGTTTATGTGTGGAATCACCGGATGGGCATACATGGACGCGGGGACGCCGCCCGGCGAGGGCGCGCGTGAATTGCTGCGCTCGATGTGCGCGCGGATGACGCATCGCGGGCCGGATTCGGAAGGGTTGATGACCGAGAAGGGCGTCGCGCTCGGCATGCGACGGCTCGCCATTATCGATCTGGCGACGGGCGAGCAGCCCGCCTGGAGCGAAGACAATCAGGTCGCCGTCGTCCTGAACGGCGAGATTTATAACTACAGGGAGCTTCGCGCCGACCTCGAAGATCGCGGGCACACGTTTCGCAGCGCGTCGGACACGGAAGTCTTGCCGCACCTTTACGAAGAGTACGGCACGGGGATGCTCGCGCATTTGAACGGCATGTTCGCTTTCGCCCTGTGGGACGCGCGGCGGCGTCGGCTCTTTCTCGCGCGCGATCCGTTCGGCGAGAAGCCGCTTTACTGGGGCGTGTTCGAAGGGAAACTGTTGTTTGCGTCGGAGCCGAAGGTTTTGCTCGCGCACCCGAGCGTGCGCGTGCGCCTGAACATGGACGCGCTCAGGCAGTATCTCTCGTTCGACTACATCCCCGCGCCGCTCTCGATCTACGAAGGCATCCAGAAACTCCCCGCCGCGCACGCGCTCACGCTTGAAGACGGGCGCATCG
>DASQDV010000427.1:0-2821 GCA_035633995.1 Pyrinomonadaceae bacterium
TCTCCGCGCCCGCGTAGCGAACTATGTGCGCGAGCACGTAGGCCGCGACGACCGAGCCGACGAAGGCCAGCGCGAGTTGCGCCGATGCGCCTTCGGCCTCGATGCGCGCGATTTGTTCGGGCGACCAGCCCATGATCGAGATGAACTTGCTCCCGAACAACAGCGGCGAATACCAGAGTCCGCCGAGCAGCCAGTAGAGAAGCGCCGAAGCCACGACCGCAGCGTAGTTGATCTTCATGTCTTTACTCTCCGTTCAGGTTTGAACTGCACGCTTATTTGGCCGCCGGGTCGAACTCCATGATCCCGAAGACGTTGCCCTCCGTGTCCTCGCAGTAGGCGACGTAGCCGAGTCCCTGCACAGCCCCTTTCGGCATCACGACCTTGCCGCCGCTCGCCGTTATCTTCTGCGTGTATTCGTCAACCGAAGGCACGTCAATGGTGTTGGTGGCGGACGTGTGCGGCAGAGGGTTGTCGGAACGGTTCATCAAGCCGCCGTCAATGCCCGGCTGCCCCTTGTCTCCCGTCATCAGCAGCCAGTAGCTTTGCGGCCCGTCCCACTTTTGCGTCTTCCAGCCGAAGACCTCGTCGTAGAATTTCACGGCGCGTTCCGGGTCGTCCGCGCTCAGTTCAAAATGTATAACTCTCGGCATGTTCGGTTCTCTCCTTCTTCGTCGGTGATCTTTAGTTAGAAAGGAACTTCAAACCAAGTGCCCCGCGCACGCGCGCGTCCGGCGCAGCGTGGTTGATGGCGAGGCGCTTCTGTTTGACTGTGCCCAAAACAAAAGTTTCGGGACAACAGACGAGAATTCGGCGCGTTGCCGAACCGTTCTGCGAGGGTATTCTTCTGTGTCTGGCGAGGGTGTCTGTCGGTTGCGCGACCGTTGAAGCTGAAGTCGCTTGGTCAGGCTGCCCGCAAGGTGCGCGGGCTTTTAGTCGCCTGTTAAAACCGGGATAGCTAAATCTTCTGTTTCGGGTTCGGGATATAAAGAAAGGTGAGTCTCCCCCTTGATTTGAAAACTCACCTTTCGCACCCGCCCCTGGTTCGCTCTGGTTGCACGCGGCGCGCGGTTGATCCTTCCGCACGCCGCGCGCCACTTTCTTTAATGCGCGGCGAGCCACTGGCCGAACACTTCGGCCTCTTCCTGCTTGCCGCTCCAGCGCGCGCGGTTTTTGCCCGTGAGCGCCAGAACCATCGCCTGGTGCTGCCCGGCGCGGTCGCCGAGCCGCTCGAAGTAGTTATAGAGCCGGTCAATCTTCTGCACAGACTCGCGCGCCGCGTCCAACGTTTTGAACGAGAGCACGTTGCGGAAGAAACGCGTGTAGACGTTTTGCTCGCGCCCCGTCGTCGTGTAGAGATCGAAGTAGCCGGTCAGGAAACCGGCGGACTGCAAGACCTGCGCGACGTAAGAAGGACGCGCGCCGACCTGCCTGACGATCTGCGCGATGTCGGTCGTGCCCGCCTCGTAGAGCGCGAGAATCTGCTCCTTCTTCGTGCGCGATTCCTCTTGATCTTCACGCGCCGTCTCGTCCTGTTCGTGCTCGACGACGCCACCAGCGGACGTTTGAGCCGCGTCGGCGTATTCGAGTTCGAACGTCAGCGGCTGTTCCTGAATTAAATCTTCTGTCGTCAACATCTTTCACCTCTTACTTCCCGGAGCCGTCGCGTGCGAGGCAGGTTTGACCTGTACTACTACTGCTGCTGCTGCTGTCGCCGCCGCCTCGCCGCGAACCTTGCTCCCCTTGAATAAGCGTTTAGCTGGCTCGGCGCATCGGCTGTTGCTGCTCCGCCGCGCCGCCCTGCAAGTTCTTCAAGTGATCGATGAAGGATGATGCGGCCTTCTTCGACAACTCTTCGGTGCGGCAGCGAAGCGCCTGCTGGCACTCCTCTTCGACATCCACCCCGGCCTCGCGCGCGAGCGCGCGGATCATGCCGAGCTGCTTCGGCGTGACGAGGTCTGACATGGACTTCGCCAGCGGGTCGCGCGGAAACTCGTTCTGCGGAGCCGAGCCCGTCTGCTCGATCACTTCCGACTCGCGCTGGTAGAGTTCGCGCCCGATGCCGAACTTGATGGCCGCGCGCTTCAAAGCGTCGTGCTCGGCCTTCTTGATGCCGGTCTCGTTGTCCGCCGTGCCCGTGCCGACGCCTTCACGCGTGACGCCGTCAATCGAGATGGCGGCGGTGACGGCGACCATGTCGCCGATCTGGACGATGCCGCGAACCGAGTGCGACCAGGTGGGAGCGACGCGGTCGAGAAGGTCTGCGACCGTGTGCCACTCGACGTATTCGACCATGTGCGTGTTGCCGTTGCGGTCGCGCCAGCCCTCGCGCGTCTTGATGAACTTCGGATCAATCGGCTGACGCAAAGTGCGCAAAGTGTTTGTGAAAGCCAGCGGCACAACCGCGCCGCTCGCGTTCAGCGCCTGCGCGTGCTCTTCGGCGGTGACGAAATCCAGATCATCTTCCGGCTCGATCACGGCTGTTGCTTTTCTGTTGCTCATCTCTTCCTGCTCCTTTTCCGTGTTGTGATCCGCAAGCGAACTCACCGTCGGCTGCGCGAACGTTGTGGTCGTGGTGGCGGTTGTAGTTTCGCCGCCCTCGTTCGCTGTCTCCGGCGTGTCCTGCTCCCGTGCGAAACGCGTGGTCGCGGTCGTGTCGGCCTGTTGGCTCTCGACTTGCGGCGTGCGCTTCTCGGATGCGGTCGTGTTAGTGTCGGGCGTCTCCGCCGTTTCTCTCGCCGCCGCGCCTGCGGTCGGCTTCTCTAGCGGTTGCTGCTTCGTCACAGCTTCCGAATTCCTGGCAAGCAGCGAATGTTTGACGGCG
>DASQDV010000428.1:0-2496 GCA_035633995.1 Pyrinomonadaceae bacterium
CCGCCACAAGGCCGAGGCTAGACATCCATAAGGAGGATGAATTTTGGCTGAGAAGAGAATTTACGAAGTGGTCTTCATCATAGACCCGGCGACGGGCGAAGAAGACTCGACCCGCCTCGTCGAAAACCTGCAAAAAATCGTTACCGATCAGGGCGGCACGATCACCAAATCCGAGAGCATGGGACGGCGCCAGTTGGCCTACAAGATCGGGCGCAACAACGAAGGCCATTTCATGCTGTTCGAAATCGAAGGCACGGGACGCGAGATCGCCGAACTAGAGCGTCGCATGCGCGTCAGCGATCAGGTGATGCGCTATCTCACCGTGCGCGTGGACGAAGACCGCCGGCGCGCGGAGAAGTTGAAAGACCGCCGCACGCGCAAGGCGAGCAAACGTCCTGAGAAAGGCACGGGGGGACGCGGTCATGCGGGCAGCGGCGGCGGTGGCGGCGGCGCGGCAACCGCGACGGCGACTGCGCTCGCAGTTGACACGGACGAAGAGGAAGGCGACGAATAAGCGCGCACACCTTGTCGCGCTGCCGCCGCTTCTTCGTGCGGGCGTGAATTTTTCGCAAACGCGCCGCGCGCCTGCGAGTTATACGCTAACTCGCTTAAGCGTCGCGCTTCGCGTTTGTTGACGTGAAAGTTTGAAAGAGGAAAATTATGTCGAGAAATTTTGATCGTGATCGTGAACGTGATTTCGGAATGGACGACGACCGTGGCGGGCGCGGCGGCGGTGGCGGCATGGGCGGAGGTCGCGGCGGCGCGCGCGGGCGGTTTCGCCGCCGCAAGGTCTGCCGCTTCTGCCTCGATAAAGTTGACATCATTGATTTCAAGGACGTGAAGTTGTTGACGAACTACATCCCGGAGCGCAGCAAAGTTTTGCCGCGCCGCATTTCCGGGTCGTGCGCGCCGCATCAACGCATGCTGGCCGAAGCCATCAAACGCGCGCGCAACATCGCGCTCTTACCTTACGCCGCAGACTCGTAAAAAGGAGGGACTCTTAAAAGATTATGGCAAACACACAAGTCCTCTTGCGTGAAGATATAGATAATTTGGGAGCGCGCGGCGAGATCGTCAAAGTCCGCGCGGGCTACGCGCGCAACTACCTGTTGCCGCGCAAACTCGCCGTTCAGGCAACCGCCTCGAACGTCAAGCAGATCGAACAGGAGCGCGCCGCGCTCCTGCGTAAGGAAGCGACGGAGCGCGCCGGAGCCGAAGCTCAGGCCGGGCAGATGAATGAGTTGCGCCTGACCTTCGAGCGCAAGGTCGGCGAACACGGCATGCTCTACGGTTCGGTCACTTCGATGGACATTCAGGAAGCCCTCAAAGAAAAGGGCTACGAGTTCGACCGTCGCCGCATACACCTGGCGGAAGCCATCAAGGAGACGGGCGAATTTTCGGTGCGCGTGCGCCTGCACCGCGAAGTGAACGTGGACATCCCCGTCATCGTAACGCCGGAAGGCGGCGCCGCCGCTGCTGCTACTGAGGCGGCGACGGGCGAGACTTCTGCCGCACCCGCGGCGGAAGCCGCGCCCGCGCCGGAAGCGACGGCCGGGACTTCGGGCGACGAGGCCGCAACGGCGGCGGGCGACACGGAAGAATAAAATCCGGAGCAAAGGGCGGGCGCGGCAACTAAACATTGTCGCGCCCGCTTTGCCTATAGTATGCTGTGGGCGCGTCGCTCAGGCGGTTCTTGTCTTCGACCGGGGGCGACCCCGATTGAGCCGCTGACAGCAGTTTTTTTACCCTTTCTTCCCGCTTACGCTCCTGAGTCTCTCGATGGTCAAAAACTTCGCTCCCGATCCGATGCGCGACCAGATGCTCGAACGCCCGCTCCCGCACAGCGCGGAAGCCGAGCGCGCCATCCTCGGCAGCATCGTCCTCGACAACGGCCTCGTCAATCAGGCCATCGAACTCTTAAAGCCCGACGACTTTTACGTCCGCGCCCACTATCATCTCTTCCGCGCCATGATCTCGATGAGCGAGCGCGGCGCGGAGATCAACCCCATCCTCATCGGCGAAGAACTCCGGCGCGACGGCAGCTTAGAGCAGGTCGGCGGCATCGCCTTCATCTCCGAACTCACCTACGGCCTGCCGCACTTCACGAACCTCGCGCACTATGCCAAGGTCGTCCGCGACAAATCGCTCATGCGCCAACTCGTCAAGGTCGCCAACAAGGTGACGAGCGAGGCGCTCGAAGAAGAGGACGAGGCGAGCGTTATCCTCGACCACGCCGAGCAGATGATCTTCGCGCTGGCCGACGAGCGCACGCGGCAGGGCTTCGCGCACGTCAAGCCGGTGGCCGACGGGATTCTCGAAAAGATTCAGGAACTCGGCGGGCGCGGCGCAGTCCTGACCGGACTCACGACCGGCTTCACCGAACTCGACACGATGACTTCGGGCTTGCAGCCCTCGGACTTGATCATCGTCGCCGCGCGCCCCTCGATGGGCAAGACCTCGCTCTGCCTGACGCTCGCGCAGAACGCCGCGATTCAG
>DASQDV010000429.1:0-9393 GCA_035633995.1 Pyrinomonadaceae bacterium
GTCAATCGGGTGGTTGGCGTCTTTCGACCGCACGCGCCGGTTGCCGATATAGAACAACGCGCCCGTGCCGGCATTCTGATTCGCGTCGAGGCGGCGGAAACCGTCAAAGAAGACGCCGTTGACATCTTTCATGATGAGCAACTCGCGCATGTCCCAGAGCGTGGCGCTCCACACCTCGCCCGTGTCGTGCGTCTCGAAGGGAGTTGCGCCCGGATCGAGGTCGGGCGCCGCCGCCGGGTTGTAGCTGCGGTCGCGGCGCGTCAATCCGTTGCCGTTAATTGAACCGTAAGACCAGCGATAGTTAGTGACGGGGAGGCGGCGGATGGCAACGTCGAACTCGCCCGTGACGTACTCGCCGATGGCGTCGTCGTCGCCCATCGAGTCGGCCAGGTAATCGCCCCAGCCTTCGCCCTGACCGCCGGATTCGCCGACCAGCCCGTTGCCGACGCAGCCCGTGTCGCCCTTGCCGACGGCGCGGTTGTTGATGGCGTGCATCTGCTCGTGCGCCACCACGTCGAAGTCGAAACTACCGTCGGCGCGGCGGAACGAGGTCTCGGTGAAGAGGTACATCTGCATGCGCGGGCGCGAGCCTTCGGGCTGCGGCGACATGTTGGCGTTGTTCACGCCGGAACCGTCCTGCACCTGCGCGTCGACGGCGTCGCGGCCGGTGCCGCCCCTGCCGAAGTTGTCCTGCTGCATGTTGAACAGGGCTTCGGTGAAACCGAGCGTGTAGAGGTAGTCGTGGACGATGTTGTTGTAGTAGAAGAGCGCGAGCGTGCCGGGGTAAACGTCCGGATTGGACGAGGCCGGGAAGTTGACGGGGCAGACCACGAACGGCGGGCAGTTGGTGCCCGGTGCCGGCTGGTTGGTGGCATCCGCGCCGCCGAACTCGTAACCGTTGGTGAAGATGAAGCGCGAGGCCGTGAACTGGCGGTTCGGGTCGTAGCCGCGAATGCCGAGGGTGCTTGAGTCATCGTTGGCACGGTCGTCGGCGACGAGCACGTTGTTGCCTTCGGTATAATTCGACTGGAAGACTTGCGAAAGCGTGCGCCCGTCGGGGAGGGTCACCGGTGTGACGAGCGGCGTGAGCGTGGCCGAGAACGGCTGATCGCACTCGCGCGTTGCGCCCGTGCCCGTGCAGGGGCCGGGGGAGTTTTCCGGCACGTTGCGCAGTTTTGCCTCCTGCGTCATCGTGTAGCCGAAGTCTCTGGTCGTGGCGCGGTTGGTGTCGTCGAGCGTAATCTCAGCCCCGCCCGTGTCGGTCGGCAGGTAGTACCAGCCGAAGAGCGAACCGGGCGACGGGTTCAAGGCGTCGGGCATCCCGCGCGTCACCTGTGCGAACGGCGTGTCATAGACGAGGCTAAAGAGCGCGCCGCCCACGACGGAGAACGGATTCTCGATGCGCGCGCGCACCATCCCTTCCTGGAAGCCGCGCCCGCTGTTGCGCGGTATGGTGGCCGGATCCGTCACGTCGGGGCGGTAGCCGGGACGCTGGCCGCGCATCGAAGGACGACCGTAAGCCTTCGCCTGCGCTGTCGTCGCGCCGCCGCAGTTCGAGTCGAAAGTCGGGCTTTCGGGAAGTGCCGTCTGCGTGCATCTGCGCCCGCCGAGCGCGGTAGGCGCGGCGTCGAAGACTAAAGCGGTGGCCGTTCCCGGCGGGTTGAAGCTTTCGACGAAATCCTGCACGTTGGGGCTGTAAGTGCCGCGCCGGCTGTCGATGGGGCCGCCGCCCGGCTGGCCGAACCCGGGCAGGAAAGTGCCGGGGCTGAGCTTTCCGCCTTCTCTCTTCTTTTTGCCCTGAAACATCGTCAGGCTGAAGCGGTGCAGCACTTCGCCCGTCTCTGCGTCCACGACGTTCTCCCACATGATGCCTGAGAACTGCGGCGTGGTCAGAGTGAACTTGTAGGCGTGGCGCGCCTCTGCGCCCAACGGGAAGATGGTGCGCGTGACGACGATGTCGTCCGTGAAGAGGCCGCCGCCGCTGAATTTCTGCCCATCAATGTGGCGCTCGGCGGCCGTACCGTAGGCCGCACGCACGCGCGCCGCTCCGAGCGAATTGCCGGAGTAGCCTGACAGCCCCATATCTCTGGCGGCATAGTCAATGGCGGCGGCGGGCGAGATTGCCACCCCGTTCGTCACCTTCAACTGCGGGAAGCTGTCGCTGCCGACGCTCAGCACGCGCCCGTCGCGGTTGACGTTGACGAGCACTTCGCCCTTGTAAACCGGTATGCCTTCGACCTGCTGCTCGAAGACGAGCACGCTCGTGCCGATGTCGGGGATGTGCGAGCGGCTCTTGAGTTGCAGCGAAGCGAGATCGGCGTCGCTGAAACGGAAGATGCTCTGCCAGCGTTTGATGAAACCACGCGAAATCTGTTCCGCGTCGTCATCAGCGGGGGCGGTCAGATAACCGTCGCGGCTGAAGAGGTGGCGCGGCGTGCCGCTCAGGTTGTTGTACTGCACGACGAGCGGCGAATTGCCTGCGGCGGCTTGCAGAGCTTGCAAGCCTTTCGCCTGCGTCTCGGAGAGCGGGCGCGCCAGAGGGCTTTTCAGAGCGTTGACGACGCCGCTGCGCACGTCTTTTTCGGGCGGGCGCACGCCGCCGCTGCGCGGGGCATTGATTAACTTCGATTGCACGGCTTCGGCGGCTGACCCGAACAGGCCGGGCATGACGACGGCGAAGGCGAGCAGCCCTAAGGCTAGGACGAGAAAAATTCTGCGAGTGTTCATTAACGTGTTCCTCCAGAGGACCGGCAATTCTTGATTCCTCGCCGCAATTGAGGAGTGCTCAAGCGATACGAGCAATGATACGGCGTTCTTAGTGGCTGCCTCTCGTCGCTGCCTGTCGGAGTTCGGGAACAGCGAGTAGATTAGGTGAAAAGTAAAGAGACCATTCCGACGTTGATGCTTCGGAGACTACGCCCGCGCGCTTGAGAAATACTTGAGTCCGGGCGGAAAACCGGCTGCGTCAAGCGCTATTTCGATTACATTCTCATTGCAAACTGGTTGCGCGGGGAAAACGCGCACGAGTATTTGAAGCTCCGCTGACGGAGCGTGTCTTGTGCCCTTACGCGCGAGCGTCGAAAGATTGAAAATTTCTAAACCGAAACATCAGACATGGTAGAACGGCAAAATCCGGATCGAACGGCTGGCGTTAGTCGGGAAATCGGTACCAGTTCGCGTCGGGATTTGCGAAAGGAAGGCTATCGGGGGCTGCGGCCTCGCAAAGCGAACTGTGACGTTTACTTGTTTACAGTGGCGAACATTAACACTGCGCGTGAATTGCCGTCAATGATTTCGGCGACGCGGAAAGTATCATTTTTTTGTCACGGCGAAAGCGGGCGCAAGGGAAACGATGAAGGAGGAAGGCGGAACGATGAAGTAAAAGCCGTCAGTTGTCCGTCATCAGTTGTCCTTTGTTTTGCGACTGTCACAGAAGTTGCTAAAGACAGTCTTGAACAACTGACGACTGGCAACGGACAAAGAACTGTCTTTCAGAATTTATCGCCCCGCGAGGTCGCGGCGCACGTAGAGCGTGAGCGTCACGCCGGGACGCATCGGGTAAGTGCCGACGAGCAGGTAATTAACGCCGTGCGCGGCCTGCATCTCGGCATTCTGCCCTGTGCTCGCAATGATGACATCGTCCGTGATCGCCGGGAGGACGCGTCCCTGATAGCCGACGTGCTTGTATTCGCGCAAATACCAGGGCATCGGCCAGTATTCCGGCGCGGCCACGTTGATGCGCATGTCGAACTTCGTCCCCGCGCGCTCGCCGACGCGCTTGACCTCGTTGATCAAGTCCACGTCTTGGCGCTTCGTGTGCGCGTAGACGTAGATGTACCTGTCGTTGTCGTAATGCACGTAGTTTAGCTGGACGGTCTGGTAGGCGGCGACGGCGAGGCAGAGGCAGAGCACCGCGAGCGCGAGCGCGCGCCAGCCGCTGCGCCTGCGGTAGAGCCAATCCACCGCGTAGCCGCCCGCGAGTGCGAACGGGACGAGCATGCTGAGCACGAGCCAGGGCGTCTTGTACTTGATGATCGAGTAGGCGGCGAGCAGCCCGAAGCCCCACAGCGCGGCGAACAGCGGGAAGCGGCGGCGCGTCTTCCACAGCGCCAGGAGCGCGCCGAGCGATGCCAGTATGACGAGCAACGGTTCTTCGCCGGATTCCCACTGCTCGCCCGCAGCCGTGTCAACTTTATCTCCCACGAGCCACTGTAAATACTTGTACCAGCGATAGCCGTGAAAGCCGCTCTCGCCCGTCTTCTGCCAAAGCTTGTAAGCCTCGACGGCGTCCGAGACGCCCTTCGCGTTCGTGAAGAACGACGAGTAGAAGATGATGTTGACGAACAGGAAGAGACAGACGGCGGCGGCCAACAGCAACAGCATGTGCGGCCACCCGCCGAATCTTTCGACGAGACGCAACTCTTGCGTCTCACCGGCCTCCGCCGCCCCCTGCTGCGGCGGCGTGCCCTTCTCGCGCGCCTTTTTCCTGCGCGGTTCAGGCGCGCGCGCCCAGCCCGTGCGCTTCGAGAGCCACAGCCACACGCAGGCCGACCCCCACGCGATGAGCAGCACGCCCGCAGAGATAAACGCCGTCTCTTTCGTCGCAAACATGAGTGCAGCCGAGACCGCGCAAAGCGCCAGATAGACAGAGCGCGCGCCGTCGTAGAGCCGGAGCAAGGCGAAGAGTCCGGCGAGACAGACGAAGATCAACGCGAGCGCGAGTTTCAAGTATGTCGGGTAATAGACGCCGACGAGCGCCGCGCCGACGAGCGCCGCCGACGCCAGGAGGACGCCGAAGCCGTAAACGTGCCCCTTCCCGGCTTGCTGTACTGCGTCGCCGTCCGCGCCCGTGCCTTCGTAATAGCGCAGCGCGGCCACGACCGCGCCGAGCGTGAAGAAGACGAACATCATCTCGTGTATGAAATAGCGCGAGAAGAAGACGACGCCGGGCGACAGTGCGAGCAGCGCCCCCGCCGCGAGCGCGCCGACGCGCCCGATGTAGCGGCGCAACCCGAGCGCGAGCCACACGGTCGCCAGCCCGAACAGGAGCGGGACGAGCCGCACCGTCCACTCGCCGAACATCCGAAAGTGCTCGGCGGCGTAGGCGAGCGGCAGCGTGAAATAGTAGAGCGTCGGGCCGTGATAATTGCTGGGGTCGTAGCGGAAGACGCCGCTGCGCATCAGGTTGTTGAGGAAGAACCCGTTGACGCCTTCGTCGTGATGCATCGGTCGGAGTTCGAGTTGGTAGAGGCGTACCAGCGCCGCGACGAGCATGATCGCCGCGTACGCGATGCGCCACGCGCGCTCGGAAATTTCGCCGCCGCCGTCCGCCCGCGCGGGAGCGACGACGGCCTTTTCCGTCTCGC
This sequence comes from Pyrinomonadaceae bacterium, assembly GCA_035633995.1. Classification (GTDB taxonomy): domain Bacteria; phylum Acidobacteriota; class Blastocatellia; order Pyrinomonadales; family Pyrinomonadaceae; genus JAIVJZ01. The sequence goes on from DASQDV010000429.1 coordinate 5,367, forward strand.
CGCCTTGCGCGGCGTTCGCCTGCCGCCCCTTCTGTTTACCGGCGCGCGACTTTGTAGAGGCTGTAGCCACCTGTCTCTCCAACCTTCGTGAAGCGTCTGAAGAACTGTTCGTTGACCGGCGCAGCACTGCGCTCAAGCGGGCTGACGACCGCGTACTCGACGCCGTGCTTCGCCATCAACTCTTCGGCGTCCGCCGCGCCCGCGTACATGCGTTTGAGTTCGGCCTCGCGCTGTGTGTAGTCAATGCCCTGCGACCAGAGATGCCCGGCGTAGCCCATCAGCGCGCGTCGCCCCGTCAAATAAACCGGGTGATTATAAGTCGGCGCGTGAAGAATCAGTGAACGCGGAGCGGTCTCGGACTTGATGATCTCCGCGAAGGCCACGCCCGCGCGGTCGAACTCACGCTGCTCCGACGCTTCCGACACGACGCGCCACACGTCGAGCGCGCCGGAGAGCGTCAACACGAGCAGCAACACGATTGCCGCCGCGCGCGTCGCCACATGCATACGCCAGAGTCGCGCCAGCAGCAACGCGACGAGCGGCACGGAGGCAATGTACCAGTAGTACAGAACCTTGATGTTGTCCCAAATCCAGGGCGAGATTTTCCCCGCGTTCGAGATGACAAAGAGGAGCGTAAACGGCAGGTAAAAGAGCAGCAGGCGCTTTGACACGACCCCCGCGCCGCGCCCGCGCCAGAAAATCGCCGCGACGAGCAGAGGGATAAACAGTCCCGTGTTTTTGAACCAGAACCACACGGCGTTCTGCTCGCCCCTGTCCCAACCAAACTGCCAGCCGAAGAAACTCCCCGCCCGCGCCGCGCTCTCACGCGTCGCCCACCACATCTGCGGCGACGCGACGACGAGCGCCGCCACGAAGAAGACGATCCACGCGCGCCAGCGCGGAAACAGCAACGCCAAGCACCCGCCCATCAACATCAACACCACGAAACTGTGCGCGTGCGCCAGCGGCAACAAACCGGCCACTATCCCCGCGCCGAGCATCCGCTGCGCGGCGGGGGAAAGGGTAAAGGGCAAAGGGAAAAGGTTGAAGGCGGGAAGCGGCGGCGGCTCGCTCGCCTTCGCTTTCGCCGTCGAAACGCGCTTCGACTTTTTGGCCGACTTCCCTTTTCGCCCGACAGCTATCTCCCCCTCTTCCTTTTCCCCTTCCCCCTTTCCCTTTTCCCCCTCGTCTTCCTCCCCCGTCGCCAGCCACCACGGCGTAATGACGACGAGCGCGAGCGGCAGGCCGAGCAGCAGCCCGCGTTGCGGCACGAGCAGCGTCGTGACGGCGTTGCCCCAGCGGAACGCGCCGCCCGAAGTGATCGTGTAATCGTGCGGCAGCCGACCGAGCAACTCGAAGAGTCCGACGTTGCCGCCGCTCCACTCGCGCATGAAGAGCCACCAGCCGAGGCCGCCGCTCAAGAGCGCCAGCGCGGGCGTGATAAGCGCGGCCACGCGGTCGCCGCGCGTCAACTCAAGCGCAAAGCGATAGAGCAGAACGACGAGCGCGAGCGCGAGCACGTAGCCCTCCCAAAAGAGCGCGCCTTCGAGCGTCGCGCCCGCGCGCACGAACATCGCCGTGATGAAGTCAACCAGAAACGGGTAGGTCAGACGCGCGCCCGCGTATTCCGTGTGTACCGGCGGGAAATTTTCGCCGTAGACGAAACTCGTGATGATGCTCAAATGAAACGGCAGATCGCCGAGATTATTGTCAACGCCCGTAAAAATCTCGTCGCCGCGCACGAACATCGCGCGCGCGTAGACGTGCCAGAGCACGAACGCGGCGAAGACGAAAAGGACGAGCGCGCCGGTCGTCGCCGCCTGCGGTCGCGTGATCGCGCCGCCCACGTCGCGCCACGCCGCGCCCGCGTCGAAGCGCACGCGCGCGCGCCAGTCTCTCTTCAACAAAAGAACGAGCGGAGCGGCGACGACGGCGGCGGAGAGCGCGAGAGACGCGGGCGTGAGTCCGAGAAACGAAGCGAAGATAAAGCCAATAAGGCCGAGCGCGGTCAACCCCGTGCACGCGCCCGCCGCGAGGCGCGCGAAGAAGTGCGCGTCGCGGTCGTAAAGATAAGTCAGGAGCGTGCCGCTGGCGATGGCGAGCGACGCAAGGATGAAAGCCATATCGAGAGACGCTGGATGGTTCGTGCGCTACGGCGACGAATTATAAAACCAGAACGGCGCTCATCTTAAACTATTGAGAGATGCAGGAAGAAATGATTAATGATGAACGCGGAACGATGAATGAAGACTGTTCTTTGCCAGTCGTCCGTTGTCAGTTGAATGTGGCAATCAAAAGTTGCTGGAGATTAGTCTTGAACAACTGACAATGGACTACTGACTACTGACAGTTTTTAACTCATCATTCATCATTCCGCCTTCATCTCTTATCTCGCAGGCTGGCGAGATAGCGCAGCGCTTTGATGCCGGGCAGGAAGAAGTATGCGCCGCCCCGGACGGTGACGAAGCGTTTCAGGTTGTGGACGCGCGTGCGCAGGGGGTCGGCGGGCACGGTCATCATGGCATCGCCCTTGTCGAGATGCCCGATGATCGGATCGACCTCGCCGCTCAGGCCGCCGAAGACGGGGTTGTTGATCCACGTCAACTGGACAAACTCGAACTGGCGTTCGATGTCGCTGTTGAGGCAGATGAAGTGCAGGCCGCGCGGGTCGCCGTCGTCCACGCGCGGGTTGAGCGGGCGGTGGCCGTAGGAGCGACCGCGCCGCAGGAGGCGGTGGCGGTTGGCGGAACTGAGAGCCGTCTGCGGGTCGGGGCCGAGCGAATCGCGCGGGTTCGAGCGGCGTATGTGCGAGCCGATGGGACACTTGAAGCCGTGCGGGTCGCGCTCGTAGTAGCCGAAGTCGTCGTCGTTTGACAGCGCGGGGTCGTCCGCGTCGGGCGACTTGACGAGCGGCGCGCCGTTCGGCCAACGCCCCACGAATTTCGACGCCATGCGCACCGCCGCAGCCCTGTCCTCCTGCCCGTCGGGGCGGCGCGTCGCTTCGTCCAGAAAGAGCCAGAAGTCAGAGACGTGCTGCGCCAACTGGCGGAAGACGAGGTAAGTGCCGTTACGACCGAGATCGCGCAGGAGAGCCGTTGTCGCGGCGTCGGCGGTGGTAGCGGCTTGCGTCTCGTCAAACGGCGGCGCGTCGGGCAGCAGGCGTTCGGGGTCGAGTGCGGGCGCGACGAGCGGGCCGTCCGCCGGTTTGCCGTAATCGTTCTGGTAGCTGAAGAGAACCTCGCCCGGCTTAATGAGATTTCTCGGCAGGGCTTTCGCCGCCTGCGGGCTGCCTTCGATGGCAGGTTGACCCATGCCGTCGGCGAAGCCGAAGTGTTCGCGGCTGTCGGGCTGACGCCCCGCGCCGAGCGCGCGAAGTTCAACGATGCCGCCCGCCGCGAAACCTGCTCGCTGCCGCCCGATCAACTCGTTGAGCGCGGTCTCGTCGTAGCCAAAGAGCATAAGCAGTATGTCGGGGGCGTTATCGTCCGTGCCTCCCCAGTCCCAGTTCGCGGGGGCGTTCTCGTCCGCGTCGCCGAGGATGCGCGAGCGGTGTTCGGTCGCCATGCCTTCGCGGAAGGCGCGTGAGAAGGTTGAGAGCGTGTCGGCGTGGAGCCCGAGCCGCGCCAGCCCGCGCTCTGTGAACGCGATGTTGACCGACGCGCCCTCCTGCTTCACTTCGGCGGTCGTAATGTCGCCGGTGAGACGACCGAGCCAGCCGCGCGCGCTCGTCGCGTCGGCCACGCGCAGCAGCACGTAACTCGCGCAGTGCAGGTGACCGTAGCCGCTCAAGACGATGCCCTGTATGTCTCGTCGTTCCAGTTCTGCTTCCGCCACAGGTCTTTCTCCTTCGGGTTAGAAACGCCATAACCAGGTGCGCGTCTGCGCGTCGTCGAGCGCGTTGAATAAGTCTTCGCGGATGCTGCTGTTGTTGTCTATGGCCTCGACGGTAAGGTGCGGGTAGGCGCTGTACCAGACGTTCGTGTAGGTCTGGCTGTCGCGCGCGTAGGCTTTGAAGCGCGCCCCGTCG
>DASQDV010000430.1:0-6450 GCA_035633995.1 Pyrinomonadaceae bacterium
GTGATGGTCGTGCGCGTGCCTTCGGCTTCGACGCCTTCGATGGTCTGCTTGCCGAGCGATTCCGTGACGGGCTTCGGGCGGTGTTCGCCATCGGGCGCGATGCCGCCCGGCGCGGGCGTGCGCATCATCACCGCCCCGGCCTGCGGCTCTTCTTCCTTCGGCAGCGCGAAGACGAAGGAGATCGTGCCCGCAACCTTCACGGCGTTGCCGGAGAGCTTCGTCGGCGAGAAACGCCCCTCTCTGGCCGCGTCCACAGCCGCCTGCTGCAAGAGCGGGTGGCCGGCCACAGCCTTCGCGGATTCCACTTCGCCTCCCTCGTTGATCACGATCTGCACGGACACAGGCCCCTGCGCTCCGGCGGCTTTCGCAATCGGCGGATACTTCGGCTGAATTTTCTTGATGGCCTTGCCCGACAATCCTGCCGCGCCCGCGTTGATGGGTTTCGACCCGTTTGAAGTCACGACGACGGCTGATCCTGTTGCGCCGCCCTCGCTGCGCATGAAGAATTGCGTCTGCGGAGCGTCGCCGTCCGGCGCCTTCTCACCATCGGGCGCGGGGCGTCTGAAGTGAAAGACGTTGGACATCTTCTGCGCGGTGCGTGTGCGCGGGTTCAGTACGTAGTGCGTGCCCGCGACCGGGTCGTTGATGAAGATGGTCTGCGCAGGCTCGTTGGCGGTCGCCCAGGGGCCGATGTGGTTGAGCGTCTGGTCGCGGCGCGTGCGCCCCTCCGTGTCGCGGTAGAGGCTGGCCTTCGAGGTGCGCGTGATGCGATTGCCGTCGGCGAGCATCTGTACGGATTCGGTGACGGCCTCCGCCGAGTAGGGCGCGCCGCGCACGATCTTGCTGTCGAAATGCATCTCCGACGACATGAAACTAAAGTTGACGGAGTCGCCCGGTGCGCCCGGCGCAATATGCATCTCGAAGAACTCCCCGTGTCCCGGCGCACCGGGCACGCGCTCGAACACCATGTCGCGCTCGGGCGGCGGCGCGCCCTGCCGCGTGCGCTGCTGTGTTTGCGCGAGGAGCGCGCCTGCGCCGTTCGTCAGCAGAACGAGCGCGCAGAAGACCGCAGTTATCAAACGTCTCTTCAACATCATTTCAATCATCCTTTCGAAACTATGTCTGGTCTTAAACGCCGCGCGTCAATTTGGCGGCGTCGTCTTCCGAACTTTCAATGCAAACTTTTACGCGGCGCGTCAACGCACGAAACGGATGGCGCGCGCCAGCCCGTCGTTGCCGACGAGCACATCGGCCTGAACCGGCTCGGAGCCGCGCTCGGCGTTGAGCGGCAGCCCCATCGAGGCGAGCGCCGCGCGCGGAACCTGCACGCGCACCAACTGGCCGCCATCCAGAGGGGTGGTGGGCGTTGCGTCGGCCACGAGCGAGATGAAGTCCGTCATGCTCTCCGGCTCGTTTGGCCTCGCCGTTCCGGCAACAGTGCTCCCTGCGCCGCCGCGCGCCGTTTCGCTTTCACTCACTTCGATGATCGCGTTGCCGCCGTCGATCACCTGCGCAGAAGTGATCATTCTGGGCGTCGTGCCGCGCGCGAGTTTGGCCGGTGCGCGCAGCGCAACATTGCGGCGCTCGGCCTGCGGCCTCTCGTCTTCCGGCGGCGCTGTAGACATGTCTAACGGCGCAGGAGGCGGCGGCGTTGAAATCGTCGCCGTGTTGACGTGCGGCGACGCTGTGCCGCGCTCCGGCTCAACCTTTGTCGCCACGACTTGCGGTGACGGCTCTGTTCGCATGAACTGTGCGTAGAGCGCGAAGAGGGCAGCCAGCACGAGCGAGGCCGCAATCGCCATCGCCACGCGTGTGAAGCGACGCGTGCGAAGCGACGCGTCGGCCATCGGCTGAACACTCGTTTGCGGCGGGGCGGGCGCGTCGTTCGTCGCCGTCGCCGGAGCGTTTGCAGGCGCGAGGCTTTGCCCGAACGCGGCCAGCAGTTTTGCTTCTAAACTCGCGGGCGCGCTCAAATCTTTCATGTCGTAGGCGACGGCGCGCAGCGCGGCGGTCAAACTCTGCTCTTGCGCGAGACGCGCCCCGCAGGCCGCGCAAGCGTCGGCGTGGCGCATGGCGGCGTCGCGCGCGGCGGCGTCCATCATGCGCCCGCGCGCCGCTTCAACGATGAGCGATGTGAATTGCTGACAGTTCATGCGAAACACCTCAACGGATCAACTCCGGGCGCCGTCGCCGCATCTGCCCGGCGCGTCTCGCGCAAACGCTCGACGAGCAGAGCGCGCGCACGATGCAGGCGCGAGCGCACCGTGCCGACCGCGCAACCGAGCGCCGCCGCCGCCTCCGCGTAACTCATCTCGTGCAATTCGCACAACACCACGACCTCGCGGTAATGCGCGGGCAGAGCCAGCACGGCCTGCTGCACCGTCTCGATCAATTCCTGGCGCGCGAGTTCCGCGAGCGGGTCGTGCCCGGCGGCGAGATGCTCGGCGGACGACGCCGATGCGCTGCTGCTCCGGTCTTCCGTCGTCTCGTCCGTCAACGCCACGAAATGCCGCTCCTTCTCCAAACGCCTCAAGACCTGATTGCGCGCAACGCCGTAAAGAAACGGCGCGAGCGCGCCGCGCGCCGGATCGAACATTCGCGGCTCGCGCACGAGCGTCATAAAAACCTCTTGCGTGACATCCTCCGCGATTGGCTCTGAGCCGCACATCTGGAGCGCGAAACGTTAGATGCCCGCCTGCCGCCTGCGGTAGAGCGTGGTGAAAGCGTCCGCGTCTCCGGCTATGGTCAGCCGCAACAATTCTTCGTCGCTATGCTCAGGAGAGGCTTTCATCTTCACTCGCCGGGCGGTTGCCCTAACTTGCTCGCACACATAATTCGCCCGACCCGCCCTAAAAGTTCCACAAAGTCCGAGGGGCGACGCGTAAATTTATTTTGCGCGGGTCTTAAATATTATGAAGACTCGTAATCGGATGAGCCTCTCTGTCCCCGCGCCGTGTCCTCGTGTGTCTGATGCGGTGAGTGCTGATCACAATCACTCAACACATCAGACACGGAGCACGGACAGGGCACGGAGAAGATAAGGATGGACGAACCGGCGTTATAAGGCGACGCCTGAGCAGTGAGTATAGTAGTTTTCGCCCCGTGCGCTTTCGTTGTTTAACGAACTTACGCGAGTCGCCCGTCTTCTAAGGCGACACGAGGCGGGGGCGCGTGCCTGAAGGCATGATCGTCTTGCCGTTGTGATATTCAGGCCCGCAGTAGCGGCGCGGCTCCTGTCCGATGGGGAAGGTTTTGGAGCGTATGACGGGACACGTCGTCGCGGCAAGTAAATTTGTGGTCGGATCAATGTCGAGCGTGATCGTGCCGAGCAGGCGCGAGGAGCCGTCGGGTTGCGTCGCGCCGCGCCCTTCGAGACGCGGGGTGCTGGTGCGCGGGCGCTGTAGCGGCGGCGCACCTTGATCGGGTGGCGGCGGGTCTGTTCCGTCCGGCGGCACGAGGGGCGCGGGCGCATAGTCGAAGTCGCCGCCTTCTTCGAGCGTCCCGTCGAGCGGCGGGAGTTCGCCGTCGGGCGGCGCGGTGCTCATTTCGGTCGGTGCGGTTCCGGCGATGAAGAGTTCGGCGCGTGTGCTCGTGCTGTCGGCGGCGGCGAGCATGCCCGTGCGCGGATCAATCGAAGCCTGTTCGATTCCTGTGGGCATCTGCCAGTCGCCCGTCCATTCGGGGTGCGCGGCGAGCGCGGCCTGCATGAAGTCAGCCCAGATGGGCAGGGCGGAATCCGCGCCGGTCAGGCCGAGCGGCGAGCCGTCGTCGAAGCCGACGTAGACGACGCAGACGAGTTGCGGCGTGTAGCCCGCGAACCAGCCGTCGCGCGACGTGCCGGTCTTACCCGCAACATTGTATTTGAAACCGCGCGAGCGCACGCGCGCCGCCGTGCCGCGATTGACCACATCTTTCATAAACGATGTCATCAAATAAGCAACTTCGGGGCGCATCACTTCGCTCTTTTGCGTTGCGGGCGCGGCGATGGTCGCGCCTCGCCCCGTCGTGACGCGGTTGATGGCAATCGGCGTGGCGCGCGTGCCGAGGTTGGCAAAGGTCGTGTAGGCGGAAGCGACCTGGAGCGGCGTCGCCTCGTTCGTCCCCAGCGCCATCGCGGGATAGGCGCGCGGCGGTTTCGGGAGTCCGGCGCGCGCCGCGAGGTTCATCACGCGGCCAATCGTGACTTCCATCGCCACGTCAACCGTGATGACGTTTTTGCTGTGGGCGAGCGCGTCGCGCAGCGTGACGGGAGCGTTCGCGTAAGAGTCGCCGAAGTTGCCGGGCGAATATTCCTGGCTGTCGAAGGTGAAGGTCTTCGGCTCGTCCATGTAGGTGGTCGCCGCCGTGATGACGCGCGGGATCGGATCGAAGGCCGTGTTGAGCGCGGTGGCGTAAACAAACGGTTTGAAGACCGAACCGGGCTGGCGCATGGCGTCGGTCGCGCGGTTCAACTGGCTGCGTTCGTAATCGCGCCCGCCCACCATCGCCACCACTTCGCCCGTCTCCGCGTTCATCGCCACGAGCGACGCCTGCAACGTGCCGGGCGCGATTCGCTTCGCGTAAATCTTATCGAGCGCGGCGAGTTGCTTCGTCACCGCCGCGTAGGCCGCGCGCTGCAACTCCATGTCAATCGTCGTGTAGATGCGCAGGTGTTCGGCCGTACGCGTGTCTGCGAGAATGTCTGCGAGTTGCGCCTGCACGTAGTCAACGAAGTAGGGCGCGTCGGAGTTGTCGAGCCGACCGCGCGCGGGCGCGACTTTCAACTCCGTCGCCTTCGCGCGCGCCGCCTCTTCCGCTGTGATCGCCCCGACTTCGGCCATCTGTTCGAGCACTTGATTGCGTCTGGCGGTCGCCGTCGCGTGGTTGCGATAGGGGTTGTAGCGGTTCGGGCTGCGAATGATCGCGGCGAGGAAGGCGGCTTCGGGCAGCGTCACGCCCGTCACGTCTTTGCCGAAATAGACCTGCGCCGCCTGTCCGAAGCCGTTGATCGAAAAGCCGCCGTGCTGGCCGAGATACGCCTCGTTGCAATAGAGCGCGAAAATCTCCTGCTTCGTGAGCCGCGTCTCCAGAATGATCGACATGTAAGCTTCGGCGAGTTTGCGGCGCAGGCTGTATTCGGGCGAGAGCAGCAGATTTTTAACGAGTTGCTGCGTGATGCTCGAACCGCCCTGCCGCGCAATCGGCGAGTTCGGGTCGGCGTCGTAGCGGCGGACGAGCGCGCGCAGGATGCCGCGAAAGTTGATGCCGTAGTGCTCGAAGAAGGTGCGATCCTCCGTCACCGTGATGGCTTTGACGAGGTGCGGCGGGATGTCCTGAAAACTTATCACGCGCCGCTTCTGCCGGTCGTTGCCCGTGACGAAACTGATCTGCTCCGGCTCGACGAGCGCGCGTTCGAGTTTCGCTTTGCTGTCGAGATCGTTTATCGCCGTGATGCCCTTGCCGGTCTTCGCAAACGAGACGCGCACGCGGGGAAAGAGGCGTTGGCCGTCGATGATGGCGTTCTGTCCCGGCTCGATCTCCACGCTCGCGCCGTTCAGAGCGTAGCGCCCGCGCGCGTCGTCCGCCTGTGCGCCGCGCTCGACGTAGCCCGCGCGCTGCAAACGCTTCACCAGATCGTCGGCAGACAAACCCGCGCCCACGCGCAACTCCTTCGGCGCGGTGTAGACGCCCGCCGAGCGCGTGAAGATTTCGCCGCTGATCAGGCGGTCAACGCGTTCCGAGAAGATGTAATAGTAATAGCCGAGGACGCCGATGGTGAAGGTACTGAGAATGACGAGCGCGATGACGAGCGGCGGGCGAAAGAGGCGACGCCGCCAGCGCCGGAAGAAACCTTCCTCCGGCTCGTCGTAACGGATGACACGCGCCGTGCGCCGTCTGGCCGCCGCAGGATTAGAAGGTGGCGGCACGCGGTTTTTAGGTGGTTGACGGACGGCCATAAAAAACTGTGACGAGCGACAAGCGACGAGTCAAAGAAAAATTCATTGCCCCGCCCGGTCTTTCTAAACTCTAATCTCTATACGTGCAACTGTCCACCATTGTTTGACACCGCGCTCGCGTTTTCGCTAACGTGACGGCGCACTTAAGAGCCGGTTCACGTTCGATGCGCCGTTTGATCAATGAGTTCGACGCCCCACTTCCCTCGCATGTCGAAAAGCGCGCGCCGCCGCATGATCTATGCGCTCGCCACGCTCGTCGCCTTGACCGTTATCGGCATGGTCGGCTTCAGCCTCCTCGAACCGCTCACGCTGCTCGACAGCCTCTACCTGAACGTGATGACCATGGCGAAATTCGGTTTCGGCTACGTGCTTCCGGTGTCGCGCACGGGGCGCGCCTTCGCCATCGTCTTCATGCTTGTCAGCGTCGCCACGGTCGGCTTCCTGCTCTCGACGGCGATTCAGGCGCTCGTCCAATCCGAGATCGTCGCGGCCTACGGCCAGCGGCGACGCACAA
>DASQDV010000431.1:0-7294 GCA_035633995.1 Pyrinomonadaceae bacterium
GCTGTCGATCTCGCCGAGCGCGGAGATCATGATGACGGGGATGTCGTGCAACTCCGGCGACGCCTTGAGCCGTTCCAAAACCTGATAGCCGTTCAAGCCCGGCATCATGATGTCGAGCAGGACGAGATCGAACTTGCGCGACTCGACCGCCGCGAGCGCCTGTGTGCCGTCCGGGGCGCATTCCACTTCGTAGCCTTCGCGCTTGAGGCGGCGCGCGAGGATGTCGCGATTGGTCTCGCTGTCGTCAACGACGAGAACCAGCCCGCCCTGTTCCGCGTGTCGCGCGTGCGCGTCGTCGATGGCGTGGATGGTGCTGACGAGGTTGGCGATCATCGAGGAGACATTGGCGTTCGGCGGGCAGAGGTTGTCGCTGTTGGCTTCGAGGTCGGAGAAGCGGACGATGTCTTCGATGAGTTCGAGCAGTTGGCGTCCGGCGGCGTTAATTTTTTGCAGGTCAGCGACGAACTCCGTCTCGTCCTCGTCGCCCGCATCTTCCATCAGCATTTCGCTGTAGCCGATGACGGCGTTGATGGGCGTGCGGAGTTCGTGGCGGACGTGCGAGCCGAAGGCGTCGAGGTCGAGATGGTGCGCGTCGGCGCGCGCGGGGTGGAGCAGGTCGCCGACGCGCGTGCGCAACTGCTGCCCGGCGGTCAGGATTTTTTGCAGGTCGTCGCGCGACGATTGCGCTGCGCCCGCGATTGCGCCTTCGAGCAGCATCTCGCCATAGCCGATGATGGCGTTGATGGGCGCGCTCAACTCGTGGCGGATGTGCGCGAGCAGAGCCGTGCGGGCGCGCGCCGCATCGGGGGAAGATTCGCCGCCCGTCGTGGTTGCGGGTGTGTCGGCGTTCATGGGGTGGCAGTTCGGCTTAACATGGATTCGATCTTCTCCAAGAGGCGCGGCAGTTCAATCGGCTTGGTATCGTAATCGTCGCACCCGGCTTCGAGCGCCTTCTCGCGGTCGCCGGACATGGCGTGCGCCGTCAGCGCGATGACGGGGATGCCGCGCGTGGCGTCCGCGCCTTTGAGTTGGCGCGTGGCCTCCCAGCCGTCGAGCACGGGTAAACTCATGTCCATCAAGATCAGATCGGGCGCGTCGGCTCGCGCCATCTCCACGCCCTGCTTGCCGTCCACGGCGATGCTCACCTCGTAGCCTTTGCGCGCCAGACGCCGCGAGAGCATGTCGCGGTTCATCTCGTTATCTTCGACTAAAAGTATTTTCGTCATAATCACTTTTCCTTCGTCATTCGCGCCCCGTTTATCAAGACGTAGTTTTAACCGTGCTGCCGCTGCGGCGTGTGCGCACGCTGCCCTTGACCATCTCCTTGACGGCGCGCAGCAGATCGTCGCGGCTGTAACTTCCCTTCTCCAAAATGCGCGCGACGTAGCCGTTGAGCCGGAGGCGGTCTTCAAGCGTGATGTCTTTGGCGGTGATGACGACGACGGGGATCGTGTCGCCGCCGGGCAGCTTGTGCAACTCCTGCACGAACTGGAAGCCGTCCATCTCCGGCATCATCAAATCCAACAAGATCAACTGCGGGCGTTCGGCGGTGACCTGTTCGAGCGCGTCCAGCCCGTTGGCGGCCTCGCGCACAGCCCAATTCTCCTGTTCGAGCACGCGCACGAGAAGCGCGCGCGTCACCTCGTCGTCTTCCACGACGAGCGCGGGGGCTTGCGTGCTCGACTGGCGGCGATACTTGCCGAGCATCGCCGTGAGTTGCTCGCGGTCGAAGGGCTTCGTCATGTAGTCGGCCGCGCCGAGCGCGTAGCCCTTGTTCTTGTCGTCAACGATGGTCAGCATGATGACGGGGATGTCTGCGAGTTCGGGGTCGGCCTTGAGCGCGGCGAGCGTCGCCCAGCCGTCAACGCCCGGCATCATCACGTCGAGCGTGATGACTTCCGGGCGGAGCGTGCGCGCAAGGCGCAAAGCCTCCTCGCCGTCCGTCGCGCTCTCGACCTTGAACCCGGCCTTCGAGAGCGCGCGTTGCAAAAGATCGCGCGCCACCGGATCGTCGTCCACGACGAGCACCGTCGTCGCGTCTTCCAAGACAGGTTCGACCGTTGTCTCAAACTCCTCGGCGGGCGTCAGCGCCTGCGGCGTGCGCACGTCCGCCGGCAAAGAGATCACGAAGGTCGAGCCTTCGCCCCGCACGCTCTGGACGCCCATCGTGCCGCCCATCATCTCGCAGAACTTTTTGGTGATGACGAGGCCAAGCCCCGTGCCGCCGAACTCGCGCGTGGTTGAAGCGTCGGCCTGCGAGAAAGGTTGGAACAATTTGTCCATCTGCTCTTTGGTGATGCCGATGCCGGAATCCCTGACGCTGAAATTGACCCAGTCGCTCCCGTTCGACTCGCGCCGCTCGACCGAGAGCGTGACTGTGCCCTGCTTGGTGAACTTGCACGCGTTCGAGAGCAGATTCAGAAGCGACTGCCGGACTTTGGTGAGGTCGGCGTGCATCGTGCCAAGCCCGGGGTCGGCTTCGACGACGAGCTTGTTGTTGTTGCGCGCGGCGAGCGGCGTGATGGTGGCTTCCAGTTCGCCGACGAGCGTGGGAATTTGAAAGGCTTCGATGAAGAGTTCGGTCTTGCCCGCCTCGATCTTCGACAAGTCGAGAATGTCGTTGATGAGCGCGAGCAGGTGCCGCCCGGCGCTCTGGATTTTTTGCAGGTCGGGGAGAAACTCGTCCTGCCCGGCGTCCGCCGCCTCCTCTTGCAGCATCTCGCTGTAGCCGATGATGGCGTTCAAAGGCGTGCGTAGTTCGTGCGACATGTTGGCGAGGAAGGTGCTCTTGGCCTGATTGGCGGCCTCGGCCTCTTCCTTCGCCAGTTGCAACTCGGCCTGCGTCTCCTGCAACTGCTGCAGGGCGGCGGAGAGTTCGCTGTTGGAACGTTCGAGCACGCGCATCATCCGCCCGCGCTGGATTGTCCTGATGACGACCATTGCCAGAAGCAGCGTGAGGAAGAGGATCGCGACGAGTTTGTAGAGCGTCCGCCGGAAGGAGAGGTTGACCCTCTCCATCTGTGCGTCGGCCTCCTCTTTGTAACGGGCTTTGATCTCCTGCAAATCGAGGCGCACCTGCTCGAAGGCGGGGACGGCGCGAGCCTGTTCGATTTCGCCTGCGGCGTTGATGCTGCCGGGGCCTTCGAGAATCTTCCCGATGACGGCCTCCTGCGCTTCGAGGTAGGCGTTCCAATCAGCCCCGAACTTACGCACGGCCTCCAGCATTTTAGCCTCTCCCGAATTGTTGGCTTGCAGCCGCACTTCCTCCATGCGGTCGGCCACCCTATGTTCGGCGGTGCGGGATTTGTCCAGGTAGTCGAGTTGCTTGTTGGCGTCGGTGGTCGTGAAGGCGTAGAGAATGAGGTAGCGGGTCTCCTCCGTGTAGTGCTGCAACTCGCTGAGTTTGTCGCTTCTGTCCGCCGTGCTCTCGAACATCTTCTGCACCTGGTTGTTCGCGTCCAGTATGTCGCTCACGACGAACCAGCCGACGCCGACCATCACAACGCCGATCACCAGGAAGACGAGCGTGAATTTATTTCGGGGCAGGCTTAGCTTCATTCGATTCAACCTGTCGGGACGACGCGCGTGGGCGCGACCGTCAACGACGTCGTCGCCGCCGCCTTCGCCGCCGCCGGAGCGGAGGTTACTTGATACGATACCCGGCGTCGCCGGGTCTGCGCCCGTCAACGCTGAGCACCTTCACCTTCGAGGCGTCAACCTGATCGGCGCGCACGTAGCCGATGGCGCCTTCCACGAACTGCACGTAACGCATCATCAGATATGTCGTGTTCAACTCTTTGGGCGATTGCTGAATTGATTCGTTGAACTGCCCCTGACGAAAATATTTCTGGTAGTAATTCTCGTCCCACCCGTAGATCGAACGCAGGATGACGTTGCGCTCGGACTGGCCGGGCGGCTGGAGCATGGCGACGACGACCTTCGCGCCCGTAGGCCACTGGCCGCGCTCGGCCTTGAAATATTTACGCAAGACATCGAAAGAGATGTCGTTCGCAGAATTTTTCTGGTTGACGATGATCGCCACATCGCGCGACTGAGATGCAACCGGCGACGCCGCGCTCGCACGCGCCGCCTCGCCGCCCGGCTCCGCAGACCTCACCGCCATTCCGCCCGACGCCAAAAGCAGCGCGAGGACGACGGCCACCCCTAATGCCCTGACCCTCATCTACTGTTTCCCCTTAAAACGTGAACGCGAGTTGCATGATCAATTCGTCGAGGGCGCTCAGGCCGCGTCGTCCCGTGCGATCATACTGCGCTTTGAAGGCCGCGTAGTTCGTCACGTCGTAGCGCAGGCCGACCGAAGGGCCGTTGCGCCGCCCGATGTCGCGGAACAGCAGGTCGCGCGCGAGCGCGTTGACGTACTGGTAGCGGAAATATGGCTGCGCCTTGCCGAAGCGGCGCGCAAACTGCGTGTAGAAACCGGGCGTGTAGGTGGCGACGCCGCCCACAGGCTTGTGCCGGATGAACACGGCCTCGTTCAGCCACTCGTAGCGCGGGTTTTGATAAATGATGTGCCCGGCCATGATGCGCTGGTCTATGTTCGGCGCGGCGGCGGGCGTCAAATTGTCGTGGTAGAAGGAGACGCCGGTTTGCAGGCCGGGCAGCCAGTCGGGGCGCGCGTTGAGTCCGAGGTTATACGACTTGCCGTTGTTCTCGTCAAACGCGGTTTGCACCGCCCGGTCAGCCGCAGAGCGTGCGGAGCGACCGTTGCCGACCTCTGCGATGTAGCGCAGGCCGAGCCTGCCCGAAGGGATGCGCCCCGTCGCCGACACGCCGACGTTGTGCAGCGGCAGCACGCCGCCCTGACTCTCGAAGGCGAAGAGGAAGGGGCGGTTGGCGGCGGTGGCGAAATACGAGCCGTGATGAAACGCCGTGTTGTAGTAGCCGATGCCGGTGTGAAAACGCCCCGCGCTCAAATTCAAATAATCGTTCATCGCGTAGCGCAGGAGCAGGCGGTGTATCTCGAACTCGAACGAGTTGTCGCGCTTCGCCTCCATGATCAGTTCGCTGACGACGCTGAACTTCTCCGAGAGTTGCGACGTGATGAAGAGATCGAGTTGGCCGAGACTGAAAGCGTTCGTCGCGCCCTTCTGGTTGCTGGCGCGAAAGTTTATGTCTGCGAAGCCCTGAATCTGGAGGCGTGGGCCGGTTGCGCCCGCCTCGTGTTCGTGCCCGCCGAGAACCGCACGCGCCTCCGCTTCCTGCACGGCGGCGACATCCGCTTCAGACACCTGCGGCGCGCCCGTCGGCGCGGCGGGCGTCTCCCTGTCGGCGGCGGCATTGGCTCTCAGTTCCCTGACCTGCCCCTCCAAATCCTCGATTCGCTTGAGCAGTTGTTGGAGTTGATCCTGCTCGCCCTGAGGCGGCGCGGTGACGGCAGCGGCGGCGGCGGTGGTGGTCGTCTGTGGCGTCGCGTTCTCGGCCGCCGGAAAAGTGATCTCAAGGCGGTTGAACTTCTGGCTGACCTGCGGCTGGCGATTCGCCTGCAAGCCGAAGGAGAGCAGCACGCCTTCCGTCCGTTGTTCGAGGCGCGCGGCGTGGAAATTGCGCCCCTTGATTTCGCCCTGCGTCTCTGCGGCGTCGGCGCGCGGGATGAGTACGTAGAAGCGCCCGTCGGCGAGGTAGGCCGAATAGTCTTCGAGCGAAGCGTCGGAGGCAATGCTGACGCGCGAGCCTGCGGGCGTGTCGCTGACGCGCACGGGGACGATCTGTTTGCGCGGGCGAACGGGCGCGGGCGTCGGGGTCGCCGCCAGATAGCTCTTTTGCGGCGTGGCGTTGCCATCGCGCGCGGCGGCCAGGCGTTCGTGATTTTGGGCGCGCAGGGTTGTGACGGGAGCGAGCAGGAGAAGCATGGCGAGCGTCAGCCGCACCAGAGAGCCGAAAAGCTTGGGGGTATGATTCATGTTTGAAAACCGTTTATGCCAGATGAACGAAAGCGCAGAAGTTCGAGAGCCTCGCAGGCAGATATTATTGATGAGACAAGGGCGATAATACGACGGACGGCGCGGCGACGCCAACACTTAATTTTCACGGGCGCACCGGCTCGCCCGCCTGCCGCCCGCGCCGCGCCGAAGTTGCGCCGAAGTTGCTCAGGGCTTGCAACTTAGCGGCTACCTGGTGCATCATAGTGGCTGGTAAATTCCTTCTCTCTTGCGTCAACGGTGATGCGCCCCGCTAGATAGGCTTTTCTAAGCGGCGTTCTGGATGGTTCGAGAGTAGGCTGATTTCAACTTTAGAAGCCGCTCCCTTGAGCACCCGAACGCAAGCCTTCGCTGCCTACCGTTACATCGAAGCCACTTTGATTCGCAGCTTCTCTCAGATACTCCTGCCTTACAGGAGAGGTACATCTACATGTCTATGAAACTTTACGTCGGCAATCTCTCGTTCCAGACTTCGAGCGAAGATTTGCAGAAACTGTTCGCGCAGGCGGGCACGGTCGAATCAGCGTCGGTGGTGGAAGATCGCGACACGGGACGTTCACGCGGCTTCGGCTTCGTCGAAATGGCTACTCCCGAAGAAGGCGCGGCGGCCATTCAGCAATTTAACGGCAAGGAAGTCAACGGACGTGCCCTGACCGTCAACGAAGCGCGCCCGCGCGAAGATCGCGGCGGACGCGGCGGTGGTGGTCGCGGCGGCTACGGCGGCGGCGGTGGCGGTAATCGTGGCGGCGGTGGCGGCTATGGCGGCAATCGTGGCGGCGGCGGTGGCTACGGTGGCGGCGGTGGCGGCGGCAACCGCGAGCCGCGCTGGTAAGTTCGACAAGGAACTTGCTCGACGGTGAGTCTTTCAAGCAAAGCGCCTCCGACGACCAGACGTGCCGCCGGAGGCGCTTCCATATTTTCAGTTAGCAAGAGGGTGCGCTCCCAGAGATGGTTGCAGCCGCGCCAAAGGATGTTATGAATTTTTCTGAACTGGGACTCGACGATGCGCTGGTGCGCGTGTGCGAATCTCTCGGATACAACGAACCGACACCGATTCAACAGCAGGCGATTCCTGTTGTCCTGAACGGCTCAGACCTGATCGGCTGCGCCGAAACCGGAACGGGCAAGACCGCCGCGTTCCTGTTACCTATTATTCAACGCATGGCGCGGCAACCCCGACCCGGCATCCGCCTGCTCGTCCTCGCGCCGACGCGCGAACTGGCGACGCAGATCGAAGCCAGTTACCGTTCGCTCCTGCCGAAGAAGCAGGCTGCGCGTTGCGTTACCCTGATCGGCGGCGCGGGGATGGCGCGGCAGAGCGAACAGTTGCGGCGCGGCGTGAGCGTCGTCATCGC
>DASQDV010000432.1:0-13127 GCA_035633995.1 Pyrinomonadaceae bacterium
GGCGTCGGCGCTCGACCCCGACATGCTGATCCCCGTCTGTCGAGTTCTGTACCAGCACTTCGCCGCGCAGGGACAGACGGAGCAGGCCGAGCGTTACCGCGAGCAGGCGCAGAACTATTACGCGAAGCTCGCGGCGGCGCAGCCTGAACGCTCGACCATCCGCTCGCCGAAGGAGTTGATCCCGCACGAGGCCGCCCCGGCGGAGGTCGAACACCTGTGCCAACAGTTGATCCGGTTCCCGCGCATCAAGAAGGCTTATCTCGCTCAAAAGAAATTGACGGTGATGCCGGAAAAGCCTCTCTACGTGCTCGGCGTCGTGCCCCGTGTGCCCTGGTATCAACTCAACCACGATAAGGCCAACAAGAAGTTGCTTGACGAAATCGCCGCGCAACTCTCATTTCCGTCAGAGTCTTTGATCCTTGTCCTCGCCGGAGAGAATAAGAAGTACCTCAAAAAAGGTTTTCGCAAGCTCACCGGCTCGCAAATTTTCCCCGCGCCCTGTTAGAGACGTTCAACTCGAACGGGATTCGAGCGTGCGCGCGAGCGCAACCCACTCCGCGAGCGTCAAAGTCTCCGCGCGCCTCTGCGGTTCAACCGACGCGCGTTCGAGCAGCGCGTGTGCGCCGCCCGCCGCTTCGACGCGCCGCGCAAGCGCCGGAGGCGTGTGGCGCAAATTGTTGAAGATGGTCTTGCGCCGCTGCGCGAAGCCCGCGCCGACCAACTGCCACAATAAGGCCTCGTCCGACACTTCCGCCGCCGCACTCTCGCGCACCGTGAGGCGCACGACCGTGCTCCACACCTTCGGCACGGGACGAAACGCCTCCGGCGCGACATCGAACAGCGGGTGCGCTTCGCAGTAGGCTTCGGTCAACACGGACAGGTAACCGCGCTCGCTCGCGCCCGGCGCGGCGGTGATGCGTTCGACCACTTCGCGTTGGAGCATCAAGACCATCTCCGTCAGGCAACGCCGCTCGTCGAACAGACGTTGCAGGATGGCCGTCGAAATGTTGTAAGGAAGGTTGGCGACGACGCGCGCACGAAGCGCGGGCGCGATTGCCGAGCAGTAGTCAACCGCCAGCGCGTCCGCCTCGACGAGCGTGAATGTCTCCCGCGCGCCGAACTTATCTCGCAACAGCGGAACCAGTTCGCGGTCAAACTCGATTGCGACCAGCCGCCCGACTTGCCCTGCGAGCCGCGCCGTCAACGCACCGCGCCCCGCCCCGATTTCAATAACAGTTTCATCCGCGCGCGGCGCAAACTCGCCGACGATGCGCGCCGCCACGCCCTCGTCCACCAGAAAATTCTGCCCCAGACTCTTTTTCGCCATAAAGCAGAGGTTGGAGGTTAAAGGTCAGAGATTAGTAGAAGACAGTTTTCACCGGCCTCTCACCTCCGACCTCTAACCTCTGTGTTCAGGGTACCCGGTGATTTCGACATCGCCGCCGTGCTCGTTGATCTCAACGTCGCGGAGGCGCGTGGCTTCGGCGATGCGAATTGCGCCCGCGCCCGCGACGGCGGGCTTCGCATCGTTGCCGCCGATAATGAGCGGCGCGATGAAGAAACTCACTTTATCGGCGAGTCGCGCATCGAGGAACATTCCGGCGACGGTCGCGCCGCCTTCGACGAGCACGCTTTGCAGCGAACGGCGATGCAAATCTTCGAGCACCGCCGCAAGATCGCGCGCGCCGCGCGGCACGCGCACGATTTCGACGCCGAGCGTTTGAAGCGTCGCCGCCGCGCCCTCGTCGGCCTCGTCGGAAGTGAAAACGACGAGCGGCGTTTCGCGCGCCGTCCGTGCGAGTTGCGACGCGGGCGAGAGGCGCAAATGGTCGTCGAGCAGGACGCGCGTGAGCGGGCGATGGCGCGGGAGCCGGCTGCGATCCGTGAGCAGCGGATCATCCGCCGTCGCCGTGCCCGCGCCGACGAGGATGGCGTCGTATTCGCGGCGCAACCCGTGTACGCGCGCGCGCGATTGCTCGTTCGTGATCCAGCGCGCGTCGCCCGTGCGCGTGGCGATGCGCCCGTCGAGCGACGCGGCGAGTTTGAGATGCACGAAGGGGCGCGCGTGGCGCATCGCGTGGATATACTTTTCGTTGAGCCGCGCCGCCTCGCGCGCGAGCAGCCCGACCTCGACTTCTAATCCCGCCTCGCGCAGGTGTGTAAAACCGCGCCCCGAAACGAGCGGGTTCGGGTCTTCGATTGAAGCGACGACACGGCGGATGCCCGCGCGTATGAGCGCGACGGTGCAGGGCGGCGTGCGCCCCTGATGCGCGTGCGGTTCGAGCGAGACGTAGGCAGTCGCGCCGCGCGCACGCTCACCGGCCTGTTCGAGCGCGAGCGTCTCGGCGTGCTTGACGCCCTCGTACAAATAGAGACCTTCGCCGACGACTGCGCCGCCCTCCTCCGCGATGACGCAACCGACGAGCGGGCTGGGGCTGACTTGCCCCGCGCCGCGCGCCGCGAGTTCCAGCGCGCGCCGCATCAAACGCTCATCTGTCTCGCTTCGCACGTCCAAAGTTGAATTGAGAGTTTCAGGTTGCAAAGTTTAGTTTCAAGTTTCCTCTGCGCCTTCGGTGTTAACTTTGCGCCTCCAGCGTGAAATGCTTTTTCTCGCTGGAGGCGCAAAGGAAGGCTAAAGGCGCAAAGAAAGACGGGAAGTGGTTTCGCAGCGCACGGTTATTGCGACTCGAAAAGTCCGTCAACGTAATGCTCGGCGTTGAAGACGACGAGGTCGTCAACCTTTTCGCCGATTCCGGCATAGCGTATGGGCAGGCCGAGCTCTTTCGAGATGGCGACGGCGATGCCGCCTTTGGCCGTGCCGTCGAGTTTCGTCAGGACGATGCCGGTGACGCCTGCGACCTTCAAAAATTGGCGCGCCTGTTCCAGCCCGTTCTGCCCGGTCACGGCGTCGATCACGAGCAGCGTCTCGTGCGGCGCGCCCTCGACTTCGCGCCCCGCCACGCGCTTCATCTTTTCCAGTTCGGCCATCAGGTTCGACTTGTTGTGAAGTCGCCCGGCGGTATCGACGATGAGCACGTCGGAGTTGCGCGCTTTGGCCGCCTTGAGCGAATCGAAGAGGACGGCTGCCGGGTCTGTCCGCTGATTCTGCTGGATGAGCGGGACGCCCGTGCGCTCAGCCCAGATGGCGAGTTGATCGGAGGCGGCGGCGCGAAAGGTGTCTGCCGCGCAGATCAAAACGTCGTTGCCTTCGGCCTTGATGCGTTGCGCGAGTTTGCCGATGGTCGTCGTCTTGCCCACGCCGTTGACGCCGACGATCATCATCACGTAGGGCGCGATGTTTTCCGGCACGCTCGTTTCGGCGGCGATGCCCTTTTCTTCCGAGGCGCGCAGGATGGCGAGCAATTGATTTTTGATCGCGGACTTCAACGCTTCGATGTCGTTGATCTCTTTGCGCGTGATGCCGCGCCTGACCGATTCGAGTATTTCGAGCGTGGTCGGCACGCCGATGTCGGCTGCGATCAGAGCCTCTTCGAGTTCGTCGAGCAACTCGGCGTCGATCTGTTTGCGCCCCTGAAAGACCGTGTCGATCTTCTCGGAGAGCGATTCGCGCGTGGCCGAGATGGCGTTCTTGAAACGCTTCTCGAAAGTGCGTTCGAGCGCGGCCTCTTCGGCCTGCAACTCTTCAATCGAACGGTCAAGGCCGAGGATGGAGGTGGTGAAACTCGAACGCGAAGGGACGGGTCGCTGCGCGGCGACGCCCGGCTTCGCAGGTTCGGGTGTCGCGCGCGACGCGCCGCCCGTCGCAGTGGTCGGCGTCGTCGTCGAAGTTCTGGCTTCGCGTGCGACGGGCGCGGCGTCGGAAATTGTCGCTCCGATGGCTGTGCCCTCGCCCGACCTCTCTTGCGGCGAAGGGGTCGGCGCGCCGCCCTTCACGGTCGGTTCAAGCGCGGGCGGCGCGGGAGTGACGGCAGATGGCGTCGTCGCAGTGGCGGAAAGATTGGCGGGCGGTTCGGGTCGCGGCGCCGTCGCTCCTGTGTCCGCCTGCGTCGTCGCCGCCGCCGCATCCTTTTCGGCGGGCTTGAGTGGTTCGTTGAGTCCGAGCGTGATGTAGCGGTCTTCTTTTTTGCGTCGCCAGAAAGCCATATGAACGTTTGAGTGCCCTTGCTAAAAATTTCGTTGAATTGAAAGTCGTTGATTATAACTGCATCCGACCGGTAGCGACAAAAGCTTGAGAGCGCCTGCCGGGAGATGCCGCCGTCCCATTTTTGCGGCAGATTAAGGTGCGCCGGCGCCGGTTTTCTCTACGGGTAGCGGGTTAATTGCATTTCGAGCCTTTTAGTTTCTTCATAACTCCCGGCGTCGGCAGCATGAAAGGTTTTGCCTCAAAACCACATTATCAAGTGGACATTGGGCGAGATATTCCACTTTCATCCGTTAATAATAAGGAGAGGCAGCAGTCGAGTCATATTTGAAAATAACCCGCTATTTCCGTCGAAACAGTCTTGACACATGCCGTCGTCTGCATTATGTTGCGAACACTTTGTGGTGTTCGATGTGGGCTTCGTAAACCGCAGCATCGCGTTCCTACCGATCTTCGAAGCCATAGCCGACGATTGTTCGCGGCTGATGATCGAACTTCCGACACAAACTTCAAACGCAGAGAGCGCGCGGTCACAGTAATTCAGTTCGCCGCTCACGTTCAAATGTAATTTCCTCTGTTGCGTGTCTCACTGGCCGCCGCACGCCTCGGCTCTTTCGTACTACCCTTCGCCGGTAGCCTCTCTCCCTCAAGGAGTCTGTCAATGAAATTCAATCTCCCCAAATTCGAACGGCTTCACATTCTCGTTCTCACGCTGCTCGTCCTGTTGGTTCCCTTCAGTCTCTACTATTGGGGCTTCGTCCGACGGCAAACCTCTTACTTCACCGAGCACAAGTCGCGTCAACTCGCCGTCATCGGTAATCAGATCGGCGCGAAGATGCAGAAACTCAGCTGGGCTGTTGATAATAGCACCGCTGAATTGTTTCGGGATGCGGTGGAAGCGAAAACCGAGGGCATGAAAGAAGAGGCTCTCGATAAATTCAAAAAGACGCTCGCCCTCGGTGAAAAACTAGAGCCACGCAACCTCTTTCTCCCGGCCCAGCCGAAGAACGCGAAAGCAAAACTCGACAAGAGAGTGGCCATCAGGTGGGAAGGCGAGAGGGAGATGTCCAAGTTGGGGATCGTGTTCACGGGCGCGTGGAAAGACGGCTCGCCCGCGCAAAGTCTGGAAGTGGAAGCCGATTTGGGCGGAGTGCTCCAACAGATTTTAGCCAAAGAAGCGTTTGAATCCGTGTTGATCGCCGACGCCGAGAGTGGCGCTGTCAAGTACCAGCATAACCGGCAGAGCGGCTCGAAGCTGAGCATCGCAACGCTCGACGCGCTCCGCGACGAGCACAAGAAAAAGATCGATCACCCCGCTCTCGCGCAGGCGACAAACATTCAGGACGTCAAACTGGCAGGCGAGGATTACAAACTCTTTTCGCGCCCGGTTGATATGAATGTCGCCCTCTCAGGCAGCGAGCGACCGAAGTGGATCGTGTGCGGCTTAATCAGCGAGGGACAATTCCGCCGCGAGCGGTGGGCGGTTTCCTCCACCGTGCTGATCCTCTTCACGGTGGTGATGATACTGGGGGCACTCAGTTGGCCTTTCCTGAAACTCTGGTTGATGGGGGCGAAGGACAGGATACGCATGGCCGACGTATATTTCCTCTTCTTCGCGGCGATGATCGGCAGCGCGTTGCTCACCCTGTTCTCGCTCTACGTCTATACGTACCGCAACCTCATGCACGAGGCGGATAGTAAACTGCCGACCTTCGCCAGAGAGGTGCACAACAATTTGCACGCCGAAGTGCGCTCCGCGCTCAACGAGTTGGACAGGCTCAACGAAGATTTGCTCGCCGACACCGAAAGCCACGACCTGATCGCCGTCGGCACCGGGCTGCAAGACTCGCGTGCCCATAACGCCTTGCAACCGAAGACGCTCGAAAAGGCTAACATTCTTCCGGAGCACATCCTCAAGGCGGAGCAGAACGAAAAGATTCAACATCCATATCCCTTCTTCACCACGGCCTTCTGGATCGACGATGAGCGCCGGCAACGCATCAAGTTGACGACGAAGGATGTAACGACGCCCTTCATCACCGTCCCTCCGACGCGCGCCTACCTCACCAACATCAGGGATGAACGTTTCCTGCACCTCGAACGGCGAGTGATGAGCGGCGAGGAGAAACAAAAACGGAACGAAGACATAGCGAAGCACGCTGCAAACGGCGAGACGGCGCTGGAGGCCTGCAAGAAATACAACGACGGGGCTAAGCATCACGACTTCTGGCTCGAAGCGATCACCTCGCCACTGACGGGCATCGAGTCGGTCATTATTACCAAGAAGTTTTGCCAGCCTTACCAGTCGTGGATCGCCGCGCTTGATACTCGTCTGCTGGCGACGTTAGACACGGTGACACCACCGGGCTATGGCTTCAGCGTCATCGAAGCGAATGGGAGAGTGATCTTCCACTCGGAACTCGCGCAGCACTTCGGGGAGAACTTCTACGACGAATGTGACGAGCGCGTCGAACTGCGTGCCGCCGTCGAGTCGCGGCAGAGCACGGAACTCAACGCGGACTATCTGGGGAGCGGACACAGCCTCTTCACGCTGCCCGTCAAGGACTTCCCCGGGTGGACGATCATCACCTATCGAGATAAACAAATTTTACGTACCGCCCAACTCGAACTGCTCGTCGTCGCCTCGAATCTCTTTCTGCTATATACGCTGGTGCTGCTGACCTTCTTCGTCTCGCTCTACCTCTGGAAACTCAACGCGACCGGAAAGATCGAGTGGCTGTGGGCGCGCGATGAAGCGATTGGATTTTATCGCTTCGTGCTGGTCGCCAACGTCTTCATCTGCCTTCTGCTCGGCATGGCGATCATCTACCTGGAGCGCGAGTGGTTGCTCTCTGTAGCGGGCGTGCTCCCCATCTTCGGGCTGTTCGTCGCCGCAGTTAGCCTGAAGTTGAGCGGCAAGCTGCGCAAGTCCGGCATGGAACGCAGCGATAATTTGCGTCCGGTGATCCGCTGCCGCGTTTGGTACGTATTGATGATCACCACGCTGTTGTTTTTGGTCAGCGTCATGCCCGCGATAGCCTTCTTCAAACTTGCCTACAACGAGCAGATGAAACTGGTTGCCAAGCACGGGCAGGTGAAACTCGCGCAGGACTTACGCATGCGTGAAGAAGGCGTCAAAGCGCAGTACGCCGGGCTAATCAAAGATTTGGTCGAACGCGCCCACAAAGACCGTCTGAAGGAGGGTGCCAAACAGGGGCAGGTGAAACTGACGCAGGAGTTCCGCGAGATTAAAGACCGCATCGAGGCGGAGTATGGCGGGCTAATCAAAGATTTGATCCAACGTCGGCTCAACTGGTCGCCTGCCAAGCCGGGTCGTCCGCTGGACGTATACCAGTCCGTTTTTCTGGACACACATCGCGACGAAACGGTAATGGATGGCAGACCGTATCCACCGCCCGTCACGGCGCAGGCGTTGCGTTACGACCGCTACCTGAGCTACCTCCGCCCGATGGTGAATCGCACGAGCGGCAATTGGGCTAGTTTGGTTAAAGCACGCTCAGCCGACGGCGCGTGGGAGTGGAGCGAAGAAACCGGAAACAAACTGCTCTTGCAGACGCGGGAGACGGACGCAGCGGAACACGCCGCGCCCCTGCGCATCATGTCGACGGTGCCGCTCTGGAAGCTGCCGGTGCCTTTACAGACCCGCTCGGGCACGCTCTGGTGGATAAGTATCATCCTGATCTTCGGATTGCTCTTCGTGTTGCTGCGGTTCGTCGTGCTGCGCGTTTTTCTCTTGAATCTGGATGACCCGGTGGCGATGCTCCACGCGCACGACTTCAACGCCGACGACGCTCCGAAGAAACGGTTTGTCGTGCTCGGCCCGCCCTTTCTCAGCATGCGTTGGTTACTGAACGCGCCGTCGGTCAAGCGCCTCTCGCTGAAAGAAGCCATCGCGGAGCACGATGCGGGGGCGGAGCAGAATAAAGTAGTAGCGACGCAGGGCACGGAAGCGGAGCGGAAAGGCGAACTCCTCGCCATAGATGATTTCGACTATCGCAACGACGACCCGGAGTGGAACATGAAGCGGCTTTTGTTGCTCGAACAGTTACAACACGACCCGCGCCGCGTCATCGTCTTCTCGCGTTACGACCCGTTCAGCTTCTGTCTCGCCCCGGTTTGCGGCGCGAACGGGAATGGGAACGGGCATCAATCGAACGGCGCGCTCGCCTCGAGTCTGATGGATCGTTGGATGAACGTCGTGAGTTCGTTCTGGGTTGTTCATGTCGAAGACAAAGGCGAACGTCAAGAATTCATCGAGTCGCTGCGCAAAGAAAGACACAGTCAGATACCGGAGGACGCGCAGGCAGGCCCCAGCTTCGCACAATACCTGCGCCTGCGCGGCAAAAGATTGTCGAACAGCAACAAACACCTTGCCGCTCTCTTCGACTCGCTCGCCGACGAATGCGAGCCGCGCGCCTATTTGCAGAACGTCGGACGGGGAATCATCAGGCATCCGAAGTTTAAGGATTTGGTCAAGGAGCTGACCGCCGAACAACTCGTTCGCCTGCTGCTCGAACAAGCCGAGGCCTACTACAAAGCGGTGTGGACAACCTGCACGCCCAACCAAAAACTGACGCTTTACTATCTCGCGCAAGACCACCTGGTCAGCGCGAAGAACGTCGAAGTGCGGCGACTGATGCGGCGCGGGCTGATCGTGCGCGACCCGGACGTGCGGTTGATGAACAAGAGTTTCCGGCAGTTCATCCTTTCGACGGCGAAGCCGGAGGAGATTGGCGCGGGCGAACGAACGAACAGCAGTTGGTCGAAGTTGCGCATGCCGTTGCTGCTGGTTATGGTCGGCGTCGCGCTCTTCCTTCTCATCACTCATCCCGAACTGTACACCTCTTCGATGGCGATCATCACGGCGCTCGCGACGGGCATTCCGGCGATCTTCCAACTGCTCGGCATGTTCCAGCGCGGTAAGCCCGCCGCCGAACTCGCGCAACTGTCCGGCGGGGCGACGCCGCCTGTAGCATGAGCAGCGCGGGGCGCAAGAGAGGCGAGCGCGGCCTAACATAATTGGAGACGGAAAGCCGAAAGCGCGGGCAGGTCGCCCGCGCTTTCGGCTATAGGAAATTGCAAACTGCCGTAGCGATTTCGCTACTCAACACTGGCCGCAGCGATTTCGCTACTCAACATTGATTGACGCGTGCGGGGGCAGATAGCTTTTTATTGTTCCTGTTTCGGCGCTTCGATTTTGGCATCGCCCGCTTCCGTCTTGAAGCGACGGTAGTTGCTCCATTCGGTCGTCTCGTAGACGCTCATCTTCATAAAGAGCATGCCCTTGCCGTTGGCGTTCCATTGATAGAGGCGCGGAACCCAGAAGCCGTCGGGCAGCCGCATCCGCTCGAAGACGAAGCCCGCGCCCCGGCTGACGTTCATCAGCAACCCGCCGCC
Organism: Pyrinomonadaceae bacterium; assembly: GCA_035633995.1. Taxonomy (GTDB): domain Bacteria; phylum Acidobacteriota; class Blastocatellia; order Pyrinomonadales; family Pyrinomonadaceae; genus JAIVJZ01. Next base: position 9,521 of record DASQDV010000432.1, read on the forward strand.
GACCTTGAAGTCGTCGGTCGAACGCGCCTCGATGCGCATGACGACCTTGTCAACCGGGTCGATCCAGATGAGGCCGATGAGGCGCGCGAGAATTTCGTCGTTCTTCGTTTTGGGTTTGAAATCGGCGCGCGGCCGGTAGTCGAAGACTATGGCGTCGCGCTCCTGAAAACGTTCGCGGCGCGGCGCGACGAACTCGCTCGCGCGCAGAATGTCGATCAGCCCAAACCCGTAGCTGCCGAGTTGGATGTGAAAACCGCCCTGTCCTTTGTGCGCGGGCGGCGCGGCGCGTTCGTTCGCGGCGAGGAAATCCGCCACGCGCTTCTCTTCTTTGGCTGCGCGTTCGGCGGGGAGCGGCTGGTTGTTCTGGCTCACGAGTTTGCCGATGCCGCTGCCGTTCGGCGCAAGGAAGATGTCCCAGACGTAAGTAGTCTCTTTCTTCGTCTCGCCTTTATCGTTCAACTCGCGCTCGGTCTGTTTGGCCGTGAAAGTGTAATCGCCGTATTGCACGTTGGTCTGCGGCTCGCGCTCGATCACTTCGCGCAGGAGCGCACGTGCGTCGAGCGTCTCCCCGCTCGGCGCGTCGAACAACGCATCGCTCAAATTTTCGTTGTACTTCACGCTTTGCAAGGCGAGCGTCAAACGCTCTGCGCCGCCGAACTCCAACTCGACGCGATGCGGTTCGAGCACGCCTTCGCGCGCGCGGTAGTGGCCGAACGTGAGGCGCATGCGGCGCGCTTCGTCCTCGACGCGCAGGAGCAACTTGCTCTGTGCGCCGAACAGGTAGCGCAGGCGCGCGCCGTCGCGCGAGCGAAATTCGACGACGTAGGCGCGCTCTCCCCCGACCTCTTCCGCGCCCGTCGTTACGGCGGACAGGACATGTTTTTTGTAATCAATAAAGCGCGCCGCGTCGAGCGTCGTTTGCAGGCGCGCGGCCTTCGACTCCGCGCCGGTCAGTGTGCGGACGACGCCCCCGCCGTCGAGCGACCAGGCGGAGCGCGCGGTCGTGCCCGTGCTGATGTCACGCTGGCCGAGTTTGATGTCCGTGCGCGCGGAGGCGGGCGACTTGAGGCGCGTCGTGGCCGTGCCGCCCTCGTTATCTTTCGCTTGCGCCGTCCATTGATAGGTGGCGTCGCGCAGGGCTGCGAGCCGCCGCTTGCCGCCGACTGCTTTCACGTAATCGCCGACGATCTTGTCCGGCGAAGGCAGTTTTTGCCGCGTGCTGTTGCTCGCCTTCTGCGCCAGCGCGGGCGACGTAGAGGCGAGCGCGACGAGCATGAGGACGGAGCAGGCGCGTATGAGTTGACGTCGAAAGCCGACGGGCGACGGTGAAGATATTTTGCGTTGGCGGCGGCGGGCGATTCTCATTTCGGCTAATTCCCTTTTGCAGCGTTGGTGAAGAACGGGGAGAAGCTGAATGTGGGTGCGCCCGTTCGGAATACGGAGCGCACCTTAGTCCTCTGTGAAATGTAAGACGTGCGGGGCGGCGAAAGCGTTACCGCTCCCAGAAAAATTTTCCGCGCGGTCGCGCCTGCGGGTAAACCTCGTCCATGTTGCGCGTGTCGTAGAGCACGCCGTTCGCCATCACGAAGCTGATCGACTCGCTGTTTTGAATCTGATCGAGCGGGTTCTTGTCCGTGATCATGAGGTCTGCGAGTTTCCCCACTTCGAGCGAGCCGACTTCCCTGTCGAGTCCGAGATACTCGGCGCCCGCCAGCGTCGCCGCGCGCAGGGCTTCGAGCGGCGTAAGCCCGCCCTGTTGCAGCATCCAGAGTTCCCAGTGCGCGCCGAGTCCCTGCAACTGGCCGTGCGCGCCGAGTTGCGCCCGCCCGCCCGCGCGGACGACATCACGGACTGTCTTCGCCAACTCGAAATGATAAAAGTCGTCGTCGGGAGTCATGATGCGGCGACGCGCGCGCGGGTCAATGGTCGAGCGCGGGGTGAAGCGCAGAAGCTTTTCGTTCTCCCAGACGTTCGTTTTCTGGTACCAGTAATTCTCACCCCAGATGCCCCCATAGCCGACGACGAGCGTGGGCGTGTAGCCCGTGCGACTTTTAGCAAACAGCATCACGGCGTCTTTGTAGAGCGGCGCGATGGGGATGGCGTGCTCGATGCCGGTGTGGCCGTCGAGGATGTGGGTCATGTTGTAGAAGTAGGTCGAGCCGCCTTCGGGGACGACCATCATTTTGAGTTCGCGCGCGGCCTGTATGATCTGTTGGCGTTGATTGCGGCGCGGCTGGTTGTAGCTCTTGACGGAGAACGCGCCCACCGCCTTGAGCCGCGCCAGATGCCCGCGCGCGTCTTCCAGATTATTGACCGGCGCTTTCTCCGGCGACTCCGCGCCGTAGACCGGATAGCCCGTCGAGAAAATTCGCGGCCCCGTCATCAAACCGGCCTTGACCATTTCTGACTGCGCGAAGACCGATTGTGTCGCCGCCGAAGGGTCGTGCGTGGTGGTCACGCCGTAGGCAAGGTTCGCCCAGTAAGGCCACTGTTTTTCGGGGATGATGTCGAGCGTGTTGTAACCCATGTGCGCGTGGACATCTATGATGCCGGGCGCGATGGTCTTGCCCGTCATGTCGATCCTGCGCGCGGCGGCCGGAATGTCTATGCGCGCGCCGACGGCCTTGATCCGATTGTCTTCGATGAGGATCGAACCGCGCTCGATTACCTGATCGCCCTTCATCGTGATGATGCGCGCATTGGTCAAAGCGACGAGGCCGCGCGGGCGTGCCGATTCAAATTCAAAACCGATGCGCGTCGCCTTCGACTCTGAGGGCTTCTCATCTTTGGCGAGTTGGCGATTGATCTGTTCGAGCGACTGCTCGTAGAAATTTTCGCCGAGCGTCCACTGGACGAATTTGCTGTCGGGCGACCAAGTGAGCCAATCGCCCGAAGATTTCGAGATCGACTTGACGGGCAGGATCGTCTCCGTCGAGTTCACCTTCAAGGTCTTGCCCGTCTGCGGAAACGGCGCGAGGTAAAGTTTGTGCAGTTCTTTGAAGAAGACCCAGTTGTGATCGGGCGAGGGCGCAATCTCGGTAGCAAATTTCGCTTCGATGTGGCGCTTGTAATCGTCGCCCGAAATTTTCACGCTGCTCAAGGCCGAGAAGATGTTTGCGGGCTGGGCGGGCAGCGTCGGCGCGGTCGGCGATTCGAGGAAGAAGATGCGCTCGCCTTTCGGGTCAAAACTAAGTATCGGCATGCGCGCGTTCGCGCCGCGACTTTGCAAGTCCATCACGTAGCGACTCGCCTGCCCGTCCCAGTAATGAATCTCGAAGGCCGACTCGCTGACTAGTTCCTCTTCGTGATTGACGTTGCCGCGCCCTTTGAGATACGCGATCTTCTGGCCGTCGGGCGAGTAGGCGGGGTTCGCGTATTGATCCTGCTTGTCCGTGATCTTGCGCGCGTTCGTGCCATCCGAGTTTGCGATCCAGACCGCGCCCTTCTCCGCGTCCGACCATGTGACGAAAGTTATCTGTTGCCCGTCGGGGCTGAAGTTCGGAGAGTATTCGAGGTAGTTCGAGTTCAACAGGCGGCGCGGCGCGGCGTCAGCCTCTTTGACGTAAATTTTGCCGAGCGCGCTGTAGATGATGCGTTCGCCGTGACG
>DASQDV010000433.1:0-2382 GCA_035633995.1 Pyrinomonadaceae bacterium
GGCATCGGCGGCTTCAACTGCGCCACCGCGCGCATCACGCCGAGCACGGTCGCGCCGCCCGTCATGTCATACTTCATCAACTCCATGTTCTCGCCCGGCTTGAGCGAGATGCCGCCCGAATCGAACGTCACGCCTTTGCCCACGAACGCGAGCAGGCCGTTGCCGACTTGCGAGCCGCCTTCCGGCGTGTACTTCAAAATGATGAGCGCGGGCGGCTCTTCCGAACCGCGCGCCACGCTCAAAAGCGACCCCATGCCTTCGCCCTCCATCCGCGCGCGATCCAGCACGTCAACCTCCAACCCGAACTCGCTGGCAATGGCGCGCGCGCGTTCGGCCATGATCGTCGGCGTCATGTACGCGCCGGGTTCGTTGGCGAGGTCGCGCGTGAAGTTGACCGACTCGCCGACGATGCGCCCGCGCTCCGCGCCGCGCCTGAGCGCGTCCTCGTTTGCGCCCTGCGCGACGACGACGAGACGCTCGATGGTGCGATCCTCTTTCTCCGCCGTGCGATATTTGTCCGGCTCGAACAAGGCCATCAGGACGCCTTCGACCGCGACCGCCGCCGAATGCTCCGCGTCCGCCTCAGCCGCGCGCGTGACGAGCCCGATGGTCTTGACGTTTCGTGCGCGCAGAGCGCGCGCCGCCGTCCCGGCCATCTGCGCAGACTGCGCCGCATGGTAAGCCTCCCGCTCTCCGACGCCGACGAGCAGCAGCCGCTTTGCCTTCAACTGCCCGCGCCCCTCGCCGAGATGCACGTAGACCGTCTCGCCTTCTTTGCCTTTGAGTTCTTCGGATTCGATCACGGACTTGATCAAACCGCCCGTCGCCGCGTCCAACTCCTGCAAGAACCCTTCGTGCGCCTGTTCGTCTTTAAAAACCGCCACGGCCAGAGCCTGCACGTCCACGTCGCCCACGCGCCCCGTGCTTACTTGAATATCCATATATTTTTCATCTCCCGATTAACGATTGCGCTCTTTCAACGCGGCGCGCGTCTCACGATCCACCGTGCGGCGCATCTCCGTCTCGCGCTTGTCATAAAGTTTCTTGCCGCGCGCAACCCCGATTTCAAACTTGATCCGACCCTTCTTCAAATAAACCCGCGTCACAACGAGCGTCATGCCTTTCACCGTCGCCTCTTGCTCCAATTTATCTATCTCACGTCGGTGTAACAAAAGTTTGCGCGTGCGAGTGGCTTCGTGATTATCGCGGTTGCCGTAAGCATACGGCGAAATATGGGCATTAAACAACCAGACTTCGCCGTCGCGCACGGCGACGTAAGACTCCTTCAACTGAATCTGCCCGGCGCGGACGCTCTTGACCTCCGTGCCCTTGAACGCGACTCCCGCCTCGTACGTGTTCAGAATATGATATTCGTGATACGCCGCGCGATTCGTCAACAACGCTTTTACTTCACCCGTCTCTCCAGCCATCTCACCAACTTTCCCACGCGCCCACCCGAACGCGCGTTACAACACGATCCCCGCGAACTCGCCGCGCACGGGACGCGCCATCAACGCCTCGGCAGCCGCGCGCGCGCTCTTACCGTCGTAAAGCACCGCGTGAACCTGCTCCGTGATCGGCATCTCGATGCCGCGACTGTCGGCCAGCAACTTCACTGCGCGCGTCGTCCGCACGCCTTCGGCGACTTCGTGCATCCCCGCCAGAATTTCTTCGAGCGTGCGCCCGCGTCCCAACTCCTGCCCGACGAAACGATTGCGCGACAAACCGCCCGTGCACGTCAACACCAGATCGCCTAAGCCCGCCAGCCCCGCGAGCGTCTCGACGCGCCCGCCCTCTGCCAACGCCAGACGCGTTATCTCGGCCAAGCCCCGCGTGATCAAAGCCGCGATGCTGTTCGTGCCCAGACCCAGACCGGCGACCATTCCCGCCGCCAGCGCGATGACGTTCTTGACCGCGCCGCCGAGTTCCGTCCCGACGAGATCGCCGTTCGTGTAGACGCGAAAATTTTCAAAACTCAAAGCCGCCTGCACGTTCAAAGTCGCACGCGCATCGTAACCGGCGGCGACCACGGCGGTCGGTTGTCTCGCCGCCACCTCCTGCGCGAACGACGGCCCCGACAGGCAGACGAAGCGCGCCGCAACCTCTCTCCCCAACACTTCTTCCGTCACTTCCGAGATGCGCTGGCGCGTCTCGATCTCGATGCCCTTCGTCGCGCTCACGAGCACAACTTCGGCGGGCAGTTCGCCCTCCATCTGCCGCAGCAACTCGCGCGTCGCATGCGATGGCGAAGCCAGAATCACGATCTGCGCATCACAGAGAGCCTCGCCCAACTCGCACGTCGCGCTCACGTCGCCCTCGATCACGTGCGACGCCAGATAGACGCCGTTCTCACGCCGTTCGTTAATCCCCTCGATGACCGAC
>DASQDV010000434.1:0-5363 GCA_035633995.1 Pyrinomonadaceae bacterium
CGCCGACCTTGTCTATGTATTGCTCGTAGACATTGGCGCGCACGGCGTCGCGCACCTTCGGAAAGAGAATCTGCTTGGCGGTCTGCGCCGCGATGCGTCCCATTTCTTCCATCGGCAGGGGCAGTTGCAGTTCGTCGCCGACGTCCACTTCGTCGCCCGCCATCTCGCGCGCTTCTTCGAGCGACAACTCTCTGGCGGGGTTAGTCACTTCTTCGACCACCACCTTCGAGGCGAACAGTTCGATCCCTGCATCCGAACTCCACTCGACGTAGATTTCCTCGCCCGACTTGAACTGCTTGCGCGCCGCCGCGCGCACGGCCTCCTTCATCGCCTCGACGACGAGTTCGCGGTCAATGCCGTGCTCTTTGCATAACGCGTCAATGCTCTGCCCGATGGATGCACTCATAATTTTAGTGGCCGGATGTTAGATGATAGATGTTAGTAAAAGCAGTTTGCTTCCTCACTAACATCCGGCATCTGGCATCTGGCATCTCTTTCTATTCAGTTGTTATTCAGTTGTACTAACTGCCGCCGTTTTGTTTGGCGGCGCGCTCGCGTTCAGCCGCGATGCGAAACTCTTCTTCCACGTCTATTTCAAGGTTCGCTTTGACGACGCTTGCGACCGGCACTTTGACGCGCCCGTTCGTGTTGTCGTCAAAAACCACTTTGTCGCCTTCGACGCCGACGATGCGGCCTTTGAAGTTGCGCTGGCCGTTGATGGCCTCGCGCGATTTCATCTTGGCGAGATGGCCTGCGAAGCGTTCGTAGTCTGCGCGCTTGTAGAGACCGCGTTCGAGGCCGGGCGAGGACACTTCAAGCGTATAGGCCGAATTGACCCACTCTTCCACGTCGAGAATCGTGCCGACGTGGTGACTGACGGTCGAACAATCCGCGTGCGTCACGCCTCCGGGCTTGTCAATGAAGATGCGCACCGCCGCGTTTCGCCCGAGCACGCCGACTTCGGTGTGAACGTGTTCGAGACCGTGTTCGGTCGCCACACGTTCGGTAATCTCGCGAATCCGTTCTTCAATCTCTGCCGCTTCCATCGCCCGCTCTGCGCCCCCCTTCGCTCAAAATGCCCGGCTCAAAAAAACTCACGCCCAAAATAAAAAGTGGGCGCGAACCCACTGGACAACGCCACCGCGCTCCGAGCAAGAGACGGATTATAAAGGGAAACGGGCAAAAGGGCAAAAGCGCAGCGAAGCAAAAGAAGGGCTTTGCCCAATATTCAGTCGTAAGGAATAAAAGCGCGGACAGCGGCCAGTTCTGAATTGTCAGTTTAATCTTGACAGCCTGTTTGTTCCAATATAGAGTCCGGCGCGTTTTCGCAAAGGAGGTGTCCTCATGTCTTCACCCTGCCCCACCTGCGGAAAGGTAAACAGAGCCGCCAATAGCCCCCCGCCTAAAGTGCGCCTTCACCCTGACAGTGCCGACCAGTAGGCGTCGGAAATCTGTCCCTCTCAACTCAAGATGAAAAGGGGAGAAAAGATGCCTGACGAGACAACATTCGCGCAACTGAAAAATAACAGCGACAACCCTGCTTATTTTTGGGTGTATTACGACAACACATACATCCTGTCGGAAAAAATCTATCCCGGCAAAGAGAAGGGTATTGACATTCCTTACACCGCGCAGAACCTGCATCTGGGAATCGGATTTTGTCCGATGAATGAGGAAATTCACACCTGTTTCACTATCCTTGATTGGTATCCGGTTGACGTCAATTGGATCACCGGTATTCAGCTTGAGCTTGAAGGGTCGGATAGCGAACCCAAAATTAAGCTGACCAGACCGGCCCATGCGACACTTTATCCTGTGGCAGACAGCGGCGACCAGATCGGGGCACACTGGCGCTTATTTAACAATAACATGTCAGCCAAGTTCCTCATGCAAGCCGCCTATCAGTACAGTACCTCGACAATGCAAGGGACGGGGACCATCTCAAAGGACAAGAATGGCATGGTGAATATTCCATACGGGTCCCCGTTCGTTACATTCAGCTTCTACAAGATTTACAATAATACTGTTACGGAGCTGACATCTTGGACTCCTGACTTCAACTTCACCGCCGGGGGGCAGTTTCATGCCTACAAGTTAGATAACGGCGAGTGGTATATCGTCTACAAGGACCAGGTAATCTATTACTCAGGCCCGAGCCGGGAAGAGGATGCCGTCGAAGAGAGTCAACAGGAAGGTCCATCTAAAGGCGCAGACAGATTTTTGTCTGCCAAGCGCGGCGGTCAGCAATAGATGGCGATTAGTGTCTGGCTGCGGCTTTGCACAAGTATTCAGTTAAAATGAATACAAAGCGATGGTTGATGCAGTCACTTCTGAATAATTGTGCAAAGCCCAAAAGAAGGGGAAAGGTTAAGGGGGAAAGGGTAAAGGAAAAAGCGGGTGAATCCCCAATTATTGTCCACTTCGTGGCAATGTGATTTTACCCTTTACCGAAAGCGGATTTTTAACCTTTCCCCTTGTACCCCTTCCCCTTTACCCTAAAATTTTTACCCCAGTTTCGTTTTCACGATCTCGCTCACCGTGCGCCCGTCGGCCGCGCGTCCTGAGAGACGCGCCTGCACGGCCTTCATCACCGCCCCCATCTCCTTCATCGAAGACGCCCCCGTCTCGGCAATCGCGGCGGCAACCGCCGACTCGATCTCCTCGCGCGTCGCGGCCTGCGGCAGGTAGGCTTCGATAACGGTGATCTCGGCGCGCTCCTTCGCGGCCAACTCCGCGCGCCCGCCCTGCTCATACTGCTCGACCGAATCCCGCCGCTGTTTCAAGAGCGACTGGAGCATTTTCGTCATCTCCTCGTCGGTCAACTCTCCGCCCTTCTCGATCTGCCGGTTCATCATCGCGGCCTTCACCATGCGCAGCGTCGAAAGCCGCGCCGCGTCCTTCGCGCGCATCGCGGCGGTCATGTCGTCAACGATTCGTTGTTTGAGACTCATAAATTTGGCTGCTCCATACTCGGTCGGTTATCGCCGGTTGCCGACGCACACTCTCTGAGTCCTGATTATCATGTGTGCATTCGCGACATGGCAAGATAACTCCAAATTCACCGGATGGACAACACTCTGGCGCGGTCGGTTGGGCTACTGTAAGATAGCCATGCAGACCCGCTAGCTCTCGACTCTCACTCTGCGGGCGTGGCAGCCCGCACCGTCACCGTCCGGCTTGAAGAACTCGTCGCACGCATCGTCGAACGGGCAAGCTGTCTAAACGTATGTCACAACCTGTCGCCGGACAATTCTCAGGCATCTTCATCAGTTACCGCCGCGACGATAGCTCCGGCCACGCCGGTCGCTTGTTTGACGGGCTCAGCGCCCGTTTCGGCGAGGAACAGGTTTTCATGGATATAGATCAGATCGAGCCGGGCGAAGACTTCGTGCAGGTCATCGAGTCTGCGGTCGGCTCATGCGAGATTCTGATCGCGCTCATCGGTCGAAATTGGCTTGCGAGCAGGGACGAAAGCGGGCGGCGTCTGGACAACCCTAACGACTTCGTTCGCCTGGAGATCACCGCCGCGCTCGTTCGCGGCATCCCCGTTATTCCGGTACTGGTGCAGGGGGCGCGGATGCCGCGCCCGCAGGACTTGCCCGAAGACTTGTCAGCGCTGTCCCGCCGCCACGCCCTCGAACTCAGCGATTTGCGCTGGAAACACGACGTTGATCAACTAACCGGCGTGTTGGAAAAGAGACTCGCCCGCCAGCGCGAGGCGCGGCGCAACGCGGAACAGCAGCAGCAGGAAGAAGAGCGCCAGCGTCTGGAAGCGGAAGCGCAAAGCCGCAGGCAAGCTGAAGAGAGAGAACGGCTCCTCGCGCAAGAGGCGGAAGAACGAGCGCAGCGTGAACGGGAAATACAGGCGGCGGCACTTCACAGGCGAGAGGCTGAAGACGCCGAACGCCGCCGCGCTGCTGAACACGTGCCGTCACCGGTTGACGAGACGGCAGTAACTATTCCGCTCGAAACGCCGTCTCCTTCGAGTAGAGAAAGGATTGACAGCCCCGCCGTTACGACATTTAGGAAGCGGCTAAAAAATCTGAAGCAGCTCAAGTGGGGGAGGATAATTGTCATTGCTATTCTGTTAATTTCTGTGATTGTAATTAATCTTAACGTTAATCATCGGTTGCAAACACAGACGACTAATAGCCAACAAGAAACGAACCTCAAGAAAAGCATCCCGAACCGTATCGGCATGGAGTTAGTGTGGATTCCGCCGGGCAGCTTCATGATGGGTTCGGAGAACGGCGAAAGTAATGAGAAGCCCGCGCATCAGGTGACAATCCGGGAGGGCTTTTACATGGGCAAGTACGAGGTCACACAGGCGCAGTGGCAGCAAGTGATGAAGGCAAATCCGTCGAATTTCAAGGATGACAGTCTGCCAGTTGAAACCATTTCTTGGATCGATGCAAAGAAGTTCATCGAGAAGTTGAATGAGATGAATGACGGCTTCGCGTACCGACTGCCAAGCGAGGCTGAGTGGGAGTATGCGTGTCGTGCAGGGACGACGGGAGATTATGCGGGCAATCTAGATTCGATGGCGTGGCATAAAGACAACTCCAGCAAGCAAACGCATCCGGTGGGGCAAAAGCAAGCGAATGCTTTTGGACTTTATGACGTGCACGGTAACGTGTGGGAGTGGTGCGAGGACGTCTGGCATAAGAATTATAACGGAGCGCCAACGGACGGTTCAATATGGTCGAGTGGTGGCAACTCAAGTTACCGGGTGATACGTGGCGGTTCGTGGATAAACTTTAGCCTCCTTCGCTCCGCTACCCGCGCTTGGAACGATCTGGGCAAGGGCGAAAGCCATATCGGCTTCCGTGTCGCGGCGTCTGCGCGGAAGTAGCCTCTGCGGTTTTGACTTCGCTTGTGAATGCGGGCAGCCAAAGTTTTAAGCCCTAACCCGTGTGATGAGGTTCCGCTCGCTCGGAAACTCCTGAGTCTTTGCCCGCGAATGCCCCGCGTTTAAGAACCCCGATAGTTAGTCGGACACCTTCTGACAATTTATACGCCGTGCCCGTTTGCGCGGGCGAGGTGTGCTGCGAGGAAGCGTCCGGTGTGGGAGTGTTTGACTTTCATGATCTCTTCGGGCGTGCCGGTGGCGACGACCTGGCCGCCCGCGTCGCCGCCATCGGGGCCGAGGTCGATGATGTAGTCGGCGGTCTTGATCACGTCGAGGTTGTGTTCGATGACGAGGAGCGAGCCGCCCGCTTCGACGAGGGTGCGGAAGGCGGCGAGCAGTTTGTTGATGTCGTCGAAGTGGAGGCCGGTCGTCGGCTCGTCGAAGATGTAGAGCGTTTTTGCGCCCGTGCGTTTCGAGAGAAAGGAGGCGAGCTTGATGCGCTGCGCCTCGCCGC
>DASQDV010000435.1:0-2855 GCA_035633995.1 Pyrinomonadaceae bacterium
CACGGGCACGAAGCGCACGCCCGCGAGGCGTCGCTCGTTCAAATAGGCGGCGAGCCGCTGCCCGTCGAGCCACGGCGCGCCGACGATTTCAAACGGCGTGTCCGTCCCGCGCCCCACAGATACGTTCGTCGTCTCAAGCAGCCCGACGCCCGGGTACAGCGTCGCCTGCGTCAGGCTGCGCATGTTCGGCGAGGGGTTGACCCACGTTTGACCCGTCGCGTCGAACCACATCGCGCGCCACCAGCGTTCCATCTCGACGACGCGCAAATCGCAATTGATTTTGCGTTCGTCATTAAAGAGGCGCGCGAGTTCGCCGATGGTCATGCCGTGCATGACCGGGATCATGTGGTGGCTGGTGAACGCTAATTTATCGGCGTCGGCGATAGGCCCCTGCGTTTCGGTGCCGCCGATGGGGTTCGGGCGGTCGAGGACGAACAGCGGCAGGCGCGCGCGCGCCGCCTCTTCCATGACGTGGCCGAGCGTGGAGATGTATGTGTAGAAGCGCGTGCCGACATCTTGAATGTCGAAGACGAGGGCGTCGAGTTCTTTCAACTGTTCGGGCTTCGGGCGGCGCATCTCGCCGTAGAGCGAATAGATGGGCAGCCCCGTCCGCTCGTCTTTGGCGTCGGCAACTTTGTCGTCCAGCGCGCCGCGTATGCCGTGCTCAGGCGCAAAGAGCGCGACGAGTTTCACGTTCACGGCTTCGCGCAGCACGTCAATCGTCTGCCGCCCGCGACGATTGCGCCCCGTGTGATTCGTCACCAGCCCGACGCGCAAGCCTGCGAGTTGCTTGAACCCGTCGCGCTCCAACACATCAATGCCGTTTAAGACTTCGGCGTCCGCAGGCGCGCTCGCGGCGACGTTCGCCGCCGTGCTGTTCGCGTTCGGCAAACGCGCCAGACTCAGCAACGTCTCCGCCGCGAAGCGCGACGACGCGGCGCGCGCCGCGTCCGCCGTCCCGTCTACGAGCGACGACGCGACGATGGATGCCACGCGACCGCGAAGCGCTCCCACGTCGCCCTTGCCGTCCGGGTGGACGCGGTTCGAGAGGAAGACTACGAACGTCTCGCTCGCCGGATCAATCCAGAGCGAAGTGCCCGTGAAACCCGTGTGGCCGAACGACCCCGCAGGAAAGATGTCGCCGCGATTCGCCGAGAAACTGCTGGCAATGTCCCAACCGAGGCCGCGCGCTGCGCCGTCATCCGTCACCGCGCGTGGTCTCGTCATCGTTGCGATGCCGAGCGGACTCAAAATCCGCGCGCCGCCATATTCGCCGCCGTTCAGGATCATCTGGCAGAAGACGGCGAGATCGTCTGCGGTCGAGAAGAGTCCGGCGTGGCCTGCCACGCCCGCCATGCGAAAGGCCGTCGGGTCGTGCACTTCGCCGCGCAGCCAACGCTCGCCCTCCGCAGCGGCCACAGTCTCCGGCTTGCCGCCGAGATAAGCGGCCTGCGCGCGACGCTTCTCCGTCGGCGCGATGCGCGCTTGAAGCGCGGCGCGCGGGTTGAAGCCGTTGTCGCGCATCCGTAACGGCTCGTAGATATTTTTGCGTGCGAACACGTCGAGCGGCTCGCCCGACACGCGCCTGACCACTTCGCCGAGCGCGATGAAGCCGATGTCGCTGTAGACGAAACGCGTGCCCGCAGGGCTGCGCGGGCGTTCCGCCGCCAGACGCTTCAAAGCCTCTTCGTGTCCCGTCCACTGCACGCCCAGATCAAAGTCGGGCGCATAGCCCGCGCGATGCGTCAGCAGTTGCTCAATCGTGATGCGCTCGCGCCCTTCGTTCTTCACTTCGGGCAAATAACGCGACAGCGGATCGTTCAGACGCACCTGCCCGCGCTCGACCAGAATCATGATGCTCGTCGCCGTCGCCACGACCTTCGTTAAACTCGCCGCGTCGAAGATCGTGTCCGTCGTCATCGCTTCGCGCGCGGGTTCGACGGCGCGCGCGCCGTAAGCCTTCTTCCACACGACGCGACCGCGCCGCGCGGCAAGGACGACAGCGCCCGGCGTCTCTTTGCGCGCGATTGCTTCGCCGACCACCGCGTCGATTCGCGCGAGGCGTTCGGCAGACATCCCGACGCTCGCGGGCGCGGCGGCGGGCAAATTTGCCCCGAGCGTTTGTGTGACGAAAACTGTGAGCAGCACGCACGCGACGAGGCGGCGCGGCCTTAGTTGGAACATAGATTCATTTTTTCCGTTCAAGCATCGGAGCAACATCGCGTTGAACAAATTATTACCGGCTACGTGCGCGAGTTTCATTTGCTGCCCGACGCGCCGCTTTCGACCTGCGGGCGCGGCTGCGCTTTGAGTTGAATTCCCGTGCCGCGCACGTAGAGCGCGGGCAGCGTGATCGGGAGTTTGCCGGTGATGTCGATTTCGCCGACGAGCGCGCGCGCGGCGGCGCGTTGCAAACTCGGCATGTCGCCATAGGTCACCATGTAAGTTTTCAGATCGGGGAAACTTTGCAGCAAATACGGGTTGCCGAAGCTGATGCCGACTATCGGCGCTTTGCGCTCGATCAACTTCCTCAGCGCACGCGTGCCGCTATCGGGCAAAGCCCCGCTGTTCGACTGCCCCGTCCGCACGCGCCCGTACATTGAGACGACGATGAACTCGGCCTCCTTCGCTTTGTCGAGCGCCTTGTCAACCTCCTTCTCCGTCGAACGCTCGTCGAGCACCGCCACCTCGACTTTGCGCCCGCCGCGCGCCAGCGCGCCCGCAAACGCGTTGGCGATCCACAGGCGATCTTCCCCGTTCGTGATGGCGAGATTGAAGATGCGCGCATCCGCCGCCAGATTGCGCGCGGGGATCAGGCGCGCGTCGTCGCGCACGAGCGTGATGGCGTGCTCCGC
>DASQDV010000436.1:0-3452 GCA_035633995.1 Pyrinomonadaceae bacterium
AAAGTCCCGCCGCCGTTGCGCGCCGCAAGCGCCGGGAAGCGCAGGAAGTTGCCCAACCCCACGGCGTTACCGGCCATCGCCAGCACGAGGCCGAGTTGCGAAGCCCAACCTTCCCTGTCTACGACATCCGTGTCATACGGAAAATCCGGGATCGGGTTCAGGTCTATGTCGTTGTCATCTTTGTTTGCCATAACAAAAGAGCGCTCCTCTTTAGCCTTGAATCATCCGGCGAAACTTGCGACGTTATCATGCTGGCAAGCGCACGGAACAGCGACAGCCACTACGCGCAGGGAAAGCTGAAAGCCGACACGATAACACCGCGCGGGCAAGATGCGGCGCACGTAACTGGTCGTCCGTTGCGCTTGAGTCCTGATCTAAATCTAAAAATCGCCGATGGCGAATGCAGGAATAACCCGCGCATTATACCGATTTAGCGCGTTATGTCGAGGAATAAAATCCTGCCCGACGGCATCACAAGCTTTTCACATGCATGAGTTGCATCGCCCGCACGTCATCTACCCACAGAAAAAGTTAATCTGATAGAGGTTGAGGCGCTGTATATCGCTTCCCGTCCGCCACACTTTAACTATAGCGGCACGCGCTTTGCCACTTACCCACCGGCAGCAATTTTAAGACGCAAAATCGTACACAGGCAAAAACGCGAACAGAAACTCTGTGACGCCATCGTGTGAACGTACAGGCGCAGCGCGCATCAGTTGCAACGAATAATGGCTGCCTTAGACTCTCCTAAAATTCGAGTGCAGGGGTTAGTCGCAAAACATTTAAAGGACATGCAAGCAATCGTCCTTAATCAATCACAATGAAGGGGAACAGGATCATGAACGATAATAAAAGAGACAGCATCGGCGAAGAAGTTTCGGCTCTCGGCGAGCGTACCAAAGGCAACATCAAGGAAGCGACGGGCACGGTGACGGGCGACACTTCGCTGCGCGCCGAAGGCGCGGCGGAAAGCTCGACGGGCGCGGCGCGACAGAAATCGAACCGTATGGTCACGGGACTCTTCCGCGACCGCGACAGCGCCGAACGCGCCTACGGTTCGCTCTCGACGCGCGGCTACAGCAAAGACGATGTCAACCTCTTGATGTCGGACGAAACGCGCAAGACTCATTTCTCGTCGGACGACGCGGGTGACACAGACCTCGGCAGCAAGGCGCTCGAAGGCGCAGGCGCGGGCGCGGCCATCGGCGGCACGACGGGCGCGGTGCTCGCGGCGATTGCGGCCATCGGCACGTCGGTCATCCTGCCGGGCGTAGGGCTGGTCGTGGCCGGGCCTCTGGCGGCGGCGCTGGCGGGCGCGGGCGCGGGCGGCGCGACGGGCGGCCTCATCGGCGCGCTCATCGGTTCGGGCATCCCCGAAGACCGCGCGAAGGCGTATGAGAGCGGCGTGAAGGAAGGCGGCATCGTGATGGGCGTCAACGCGCGCTCGGACGAAGACGCCGAATACTTCGAGAACGAGTTCCGCACACATCGCGGCGAAAACGTCTACCGCTAAAAGCGTGCGGCAGACGGCGGGAAACGAAACGGGAGGCTCAAACATTTTGAGCCTCCCGTTTCTATTTTGCGCGCACGCGACGCGAAATCAAATAAATTCTCAAGTCGCTATTGACGCACCGCCGCCTTCAATGTTAGTTAAGCATCGAGATGACAACTTTACAGAAAGAGTGTCAGGCAGCCGCCGTCCCCGCGAGTTAATTGACACGACAGCTCACATAAATTCCTCGTTCTCAATACTTCAATTACAAGAGGTGTTTCCAATGTTCCACATCCCCCGGAGGCGCAACCGCGCCGATTCGTTTTCTCATTTCTCGATGCGACGCGGACGCGGCATCACGAGCGTCTTCGTCTCCCTGTTTTTATTGCTCGGCATCCTTACGCCCAACGCCACGAGAGTCACGACCGTTCACGCGCAGGATACTGTGACGGGCGCGTTCGAGGGCATGGTGACCAACAGCGAGACCGGCGCTGTCATTGCAGGCGCGTCCGTCCAGATCATCAACCAGCAGACGGGGCAAACAATCCCTAAGACCTCCGACGCGCGCGGGCGTTTCTATCAAGGGTTGCTCAGCCCCGGCATCTACACGATCCGCGTCTCCGCACCGGGCTTCGCCACGCGCGAGGTGCGCCAGCGCCTGTTCATCACGCGCACGGGCGAAGTCGTGCCCGTTCCCGTCGCACTCGACCCCGCGCCAACCGGCGCGACGGCTGCGCCGACGCCCACGCCCCTGCCGCAGACCGAATTGGACACGGATATCCGCGCGCGTATCAACGCCAGCGACGCACGACAGGGCGGCGCGTTTACCGAAGAAGAAGTCTCTACGCTCCCGCTCGGTTCAAGCACTTTCACGCGCACCTTCGACGAACTCACATTCCTCCTGCCCGGCGTCGCCCCTCCGCCGCAAACTCTCGGCTCGGTCGCAGGCCCCGGCATCGGCGCGGGCGTCGGCAGCGCGGGTCAATTCTCCGTCAACGGCCTGCGCTCGCGCGCCAACAACTTCACTGTTGACGGCTCGGACAACAACGACGAAGACATCGGCGTGAGAAGGCAGGGGTTTTTCTCTCTCGTGCCGCAGCCGATTGAATCCATCAGAGAGTATCAGGCGATCACCTTGCTCGCGCCCGCGCAGTTCGGACGCAACATCGGCGCGCAGGTCAACGCCGTCTCCAAGTCGGGCGGAAGCGAGCATCACGGCACCGTCTACGGATTCCTGAACACGAGCCAACTCAACGCGCGCAACCCCTTCGACGCGGCGGGCGGCAACAGCGCGTTTGCGCTCCGCGCCGGAAACAATCAGCCGGTGCTGCTCGACGGTCAACCGCTGACGGTGCTGAGCGACAGCGGCGGCAAAGACTCTTTCACGCTCGGACAGGGCGGCTTCGTGCTCGGCGGCCCCCTCAGGCGCGACCGCATCTTTTATTTCGTCTCCGCCGAAAGCACGCGCGCCAATGCCACGCGCGAGGAGAGTTTCGCCGTCCCCACGGTCGAGCAGCGCGGCTTCGGCGGCAGCGGCGCAATCGGGCTGCCGCTCGGCTTGCTCGACCCGAACGAACCCTTCCGCGCCTTCCCCACCAGCGTTGACGGCGACGCCGTCTTCAGCCTCTTTCCCTTCCCCAACAACCCGCAGGGCATCTACGGCGCGAACACCTTCACGCAGTCGCTTCCGGCGGGCGGGCGCGGCGTCATCGCCTCGGCCAAAGTCGAGGGCAATTTCAAACTTCGCGGGCGCGAGCAGAACATCACCGAACGCTATCACTTCACGGAGGACTCGCGCTTCATCCCCGTCAGCGGCGGTGCCATCTTCTCGACGCTCAAGCCGCGCGTGCGCACGCAGAACAACTCTTTCTACCTGAACAGCGAACTGAGCGGCGCAAACTCCACGCGCCCCATGTTCAATCAACTGCGCCTCTCCTACGGGCGCACGAGTCTCAACTTC
>DASQDV010000437.1:0-7221 GCA_035633995.1 Pyrinomonadaceae bacterium
GCGCCCTTCAAAGAGAGCGGCGAGGCCGTGCGCGTCTCGCGCGGCGGCGCGCCTTTGATCGCCGAGGCCAGCGTCGAACTCGGCGCGGTGCTTCGTCTCACGCCGCCCTTCGGCCACCCGCTCGACGCCGAAGTCAACGGCATCTGGACGGACGAAGAAGACGGGCGGCAGCGCATCGGCGTCAAACTGCTCGACCCGAACGGCTGGTTCGCAGAGTAAGAATGCAAATTCTCAGCCCCACACACTGGAGCGTGCGCGGCTACGACGCGGCGCAGGCCGAAGCCCTCGCCGCGCGTCTCGGCGTCTCTCAGGTCGTCGCCGGGCTGCTCGTCGCGCGCGGCCTCGAATCCGTTGACGCCGCACGGAAACTTCTCCATCCTTCGCTCGATCAACTGCACGATCCCTCTCTGATGCTCGGCATGACGGACGCCGTGCGGCGCGTGCTCCGCGCCGTTGATGCGGGCGAGCAGATTTTGATCTACGGCGACTACGACGTTGACGGGACGACGGGCACGGTCGTCCTGCGCCGCGCGCTCGAACTGCTCGGAGCCGCGACGCGCTTCCACGTCCCGCACCGTTTCACGGAAGGCTACGGCATTCGTCAGGACGTGCTCGAACGCGCCAAAGCCGAAGGCTGCACGCTCGTCATCAGCGTTGACTGCGGCATACGCGCGCACGAACCGCTCGAATGGGCGCGCACGAACGGCCTCGACGTGATCGTCACAGACCACCACCTGCCCGACGCGGACGAAGGTGCGCCGCCTGCCTTCGCCGTCCTCAACGCCAACCAGCGCGGCTGCAACTACCCGGACAAAAATCTCGCGGGCGTCGGCGTCGCCTACAAACTCGCGCACGCCCTCCTGCGCGAACGCGGGCGCGAGAACTTGATCAAAGGCTTCCTCAAGGTCGTCGCCATCGGCACGGTCGCGGACGTTGCGCCGCTCGTCGGCGAAAACCGCGCCATCGTCGCGCTCGGACTGGCCGACATCGTGAACGCGACAAACCCGGGCTTGCGCGCGCTGATGGAAGTGGCGGGCTGCGGCGACGGGCGCGACATGCGTTGCAGCGACCTCGGCTTTCGCCTCGGCCCGCGCATCAACGCGGCGGGGCGCATGGATGCCGCGCGCGCCGTCGTCGAACTGTTCGAGACGACGGACGAAGGAGAAGCGCGGCGCCTGGCCGAACACCTCGACGCGCGCAACCGCGAGCGACAGGTGATGCAGCGCGCGATCACGGCGCGCGCCGTCGCCGAATACGAGCGCAGCGCCGATTGTAGCGCGGTCGCCGTCATCGCGGGCGACGGCTGGCATCGCGGCGTGATCGGCCTCGCCGCCTCGCGCATCGCCGAACGACTCGCGCGCCCCTGCATCGTCATCTCGCTCGACGAAAACGGGACGGGGCACGGCTCCGCGCGCAGCGTCGAAAATTATCACCTGCTCGACGGGCTGACGGCCTGCGCCGAACTTTTTGAGACCTTCGGCGGCCACGCGCAGGCCGCCGGACTCACCATCCGCCGCGAGAACATCCCGGAACTGCGCCGCCGTCTGCACGACCACGCGAGCAAGTTTTTAAAGACCGGCGCGGAGGACTGTGCGCCTACCATCAAAGTTGACGCCGAGTTGCCGGCGAGCGCGCTCACGCTCACGCTCGCCGACGAACTCGAACGACTCGAACCCTTCGGCGCACAATGGCCGCGCCCCGTCTTCCTGTCGCGGCAGTTGCGCGTCACGAAAGAAGCGCGCGTCCTCAAAGAGCGTCATTTGAAATTTGAAGTCGCGGCGGGCGTGGACGCGCGCCCGCTCGAAGCGCTCTGGTGGGGCGGCGCGGAAACGGCGGCAGCAACGCCGCACGCGGGCGACCGCATCGAACTGGCTTACGCCGTCGAAACCAACACCTGGCGCGGCGAAAAGCGTTTGCAGTTGATCGTGGAAGGAATGAGGATTGGTAAATCGTGAATCGTAAATCGTAAATAGATAGAAAACGGATTTAATCTATTTACGATTTACGATTCACGATTTACGAGCACCTGATGCAGGAAGTAAGACGAAGAAGAGCACCGACTTTAATCGGGTTGCGCGCGCGCGCTCCCCTGATTTTGCGCGTGCTGGCGTCGCTCGCGCTCGTCGGCAGTCTGGTCTATGTCGGCATCGCCTATTATCGAGGGCGCAACAATCGCCCGTTTCGTTTGATTCCGGGCAAGGCGGAGCTTTCTACGACCGTCGAGCGGCGTGTTGAAAACTACGAGCGGCGCGTGACGGAGGGCAACCGTCTGACGATGCTCGTGCGCGCGACGGTCGCCACGTCCTACTCCGACGGGCATCACGAACTCGCCAACGCGCACATCGAATATTACGCGGCGGGGCGCGAACACCCCGACAAGATCGACGCGCGGCAGGCCATCTATTTCGTCGAGACCGAGAATATCGTCTTTAACGGCAACGTGCAGGTCGAGACGCGCGACAAGTTGATCGCCAAGGCAGAGACGATCAGCTACGACGTGAAGAACGAGCGCGCCGAAGTGCCCGCGCCCGTCACCTTCGTGCGCGAGAACGTCGAGGGGCGCGCTGACGCCGCGAGCGTTGACGCGAAGAATAAGAAGATGGAGTTGCGCGGCAACGTCGAGATCACCGTCAAGCCCGAAGCGAACAATGCGGCGGCGAAAGCGCAGCCGAACAGCACGCGCAACCGTCCCGTAACGATTCGCGCGCCGCGCGGCGATTTCGATCAGGCGCAGATGCACCTCGTCTTCAGCGGCGGCGCGACCGCCGAGCAGGAGCAGGACATCATGAGCGGCGACACGCTCGCCGGATTCCTCAACGAGCAGAAGCGCATCCAGCGCATAGAGGCGCGCGGCAGTTCGTACCTGCGCACGATGGACGCGGGGCGCGCGGCGGAAGTGCGCTCCGCCAACATGGATTTCTTCTTCGACGCCAACCAGCAGTTACAAAACGCCGTCGCTTCGCAGAACGCGCAGGCGCGCACGCTCGACGCCGACTCGGAAGTGCAAGTCAACTCGCCGGGCGCGCTTCAGGTCTTCTTCGAGGCGGCGGGCGACCAGAGTTTGCTGAAAGAGATGCGCGCCGAAGGGCGCTCCGTGATCACTATGGCCGCGCCGCGCTCGCGCGCAAGCGATCCGAAGGCGGCGAATAAAAAGCTGACCGCCAACGCCGTCAAGGTTTTCTGGCGCACGGGCGCGCGCGACGTGGAACGCGCAGAGGCCGTCGGCGACGCCGAACTCATTGTCGAACCCGTGCAGCAAACCGCGCTCGCCGACCGCAAGACTCTGAACGCCCCGCGCTTCGACTGCTACTTCTTCGAAGCCGGAAATCTCGCGCGCGAGTTTAACGCGTCGGGCGGCGCGAAAGCCGTCCTGACGCCCGTGCAGCCCGACACCAAGCGTTCCGTGCGCACGGTCACATCGCAGAAGATGTTCGCCTATTTCGTGCGCGAGACGCAGGACGTAGAAAGGCTCTATGCGAAGGGCGAGGCGCAGTTCAACGACGCCGACCGCAACGGGCAGGCCGACGAGGCGACCTACACGGCTGCCGACGAGACGGTGCGCCTGCGTAATGGTGCGCCCGTCGTCTGGGATTCGCGCGCCCGCCTGAAGGCGACGGAGATAGATTCCGACACGCGCAAAAAAATCTCTTACGGGCGCGGCAAGGCGCAGACCACTTATTACAGCCAGGAGCAGACGAACGGCGCGACGCCTTTTTCGAAAGTCAAAAGCCCGGTCTTCATCGTCTCGAACGCGGTCGAGTTTCAACACGAGACGGGCATCGGCATCTACACGGGCGAGGCGCGCGCGTGGCAGGACGATAATTTCGTCAGCGCGGATCGCCTGACGCTCAGGCGCGACAACCGGCGCATGGAGGGCGAAGGCCACGTGCAAAGCGCGCTCTATCAGGCGCGGCGCAAAGAGCCTACGGGCGCACGCACGGTCGTGCCCGTCTTCGCCACGTCGAACCGCATGTTCTACTCGGACACGGACAGACTGTTGCACTACGAAGGCAACGTAGATATCAAGCAGGGCACGGAGCGCATCACGAGCGAAGTGGCCGACGTGTATTTGATGAAAGCGGTGGGCGAGGTGGAACGCATGGTGGCCGAGCGCACGGTCGTCGTCACGCAGCCGGGCAAGCGCGGCACGGGCAACTGGGCGCAGTACACGGCCTCGGACGAGACGGTGATGCTGACGGGCGAACCGGCGCGCGTGGAAGACGCGCAACAGGGCAACAGTGAGAGTCGCCGCTTCACGATCTACCTGCGCGAAAATCGCGTCGTCTCCGACAGCCCCGGCGGCGCGCAATCAACCGGGCGCGTCCGCTCGTCGCACCGGATTAAAAAGCAGTGACGGGTGACAAGACGGAAGCAGGGTTGGTATCTTGTGGTTGAGACAGTTCGCTTATCTAAAAAGTAGTTTGAGAAGTCCCGATAGGGACGATTGAGAATAGCCCGGCACTTTAGTGCTGGGGCAAGTTGAAGAATAATATTTGAGTCCCGTAGGGACAGTTGAAAGTTAGCTCAGAGATTTCAATTGCCCCTACGGGACTCGGATGCACCATCTAAAATTACCCAGCCATAAATGGCTGGGCTATTATCAACCGTCCCTGGCGGGACGCTTTATACAGCTTCTTGAGGAGCTAGTTTTTGCAGACGGAAGAGATAATCGAGGTCGAACGGAAAGAGGCGCGTGCGGCGGCGACGACGACGAACGCGCGCCCGCCCGAGTCGCCGTCGCATCAGGCGTTGGCGGCGAGCGAACTCGTGAAGTCTTACGGCAAGCGGCGCGTGGTGGACGGCGTGAATCTGCACGTCGAGCCGGGCGAGGTGGTGGGCTTGCTCGGCGCAAACGGCGCGGGCAAGACGACCACCTTCTACATGATCATCGGGCTGGAACGCCCGGACGGCGGGCGCATACGCCTCGGCGACCGCGACATCACGAAACTCCCGATGTACCTGCGCGCGCGGCTCGGCGTCGGCTATCTCCCGCAGGAACCCTCCGTGTTTCGGAAGATGACGGTGGCCGAAAACGTGCTTGCCATCCTTGAGACGATGGGGATGCGGCGGCGCGAGCGTTTCAAACGGCTCGAAGAGTTGCTGGAGGAATTCGGCATCGCGCATGTGCGCAACACGCGCGGCGAGGCGCTCTCGGGCGGCGAGCGACGCCGCACGGAGATTGCGCGCGCGCTGGCGACCGAGCCGCAGTTCATCCTGCTCGACGAGCCGTTCGCCGGGATTGATCCGAAGGCGGTTGACGAAATTCAGAAGATGATCCTGTATTTGCGCGGGCGCGGCATCGGCATTTTGATCACGGATCATAACGTGCGCGAGACGCTCGGCGTCACCGACCGCGCCTACATCATGGCCGAGGGGCGCATCTTCCGTTCGGGCGTGCCGCTCGCCCTGACGGAAGACGCGGAAGTGAGGCGTCTCTACCTCGGCGAAAAATTCCGCCTGTAAAATTTTCGCCCGCTGAAGTCGCTGCACAGACGGCGCGGATAGGTTATAATCTCCCCGCGACGCTTCTCGGAAAGCGTTTCAAGTTCAACAACCCGGCGAGTTATTAAGATTAGTCGTTTCTAAGCATAGGTATGTCTGTCAAGCTCACAACCAGCCTTTCGCAGCGCCTCGTGCTGACGCCCCAGTTGCGCCAGCGCATCGAGATGTTGCAGATGACTTCTATCGAACTGAGCGAACTCATCCAGCAGCAGTTGTTGGAAAATCCCGTGCTCGAAGAGGTGGTCGCGCAGGAAGAGAAGCGCGAGATCGAAGAACACATCATCGACCAACTGGCGGGCGGCAACAGCGACCTCGCCAACGACATGGCCGCGCGCGAGGACATGGCCGCGCGCGAACCGGTCGAAGCCGATCTGAACGGCAACTCGAACGGGACGGGTGATCTCGCCGCCGTCGAGAGCCTGCTCGGCGCAAACGACGCCGCGACGCCCGAAGTGGCGGCGACCGGCGAAGAATTCGAGGGCGAGGCGGCGGAGGGCGGCGAGACCGATGCTTTCGAGGAGATAGATTTCGGGCGCGAGTTTCAGGAATATCTAGACCCCGGCTACAAGACGCAGGAGTTCGAATACAAGGAAGACGGGCCGACCTTCGAGCAGTTTTTGACGCGCCCCGAATCGCTCTCCGAGCATTTGATGTGGCAACTCAGCATGAGCCACGTTGACGAACGAGTGCTCCCCATCGCCGAGGCCATCATCGGCAACCTCGACCCCGACGGGCGTTTGAACGCGACCAACGAAGAACTCGCGCAGTTCGGCGGCTGGACGGAAGAGGCGGTCGAAGAGGCGCGGCAGATCGTACTCCGCCTCGACCCCATCGGCTGCGGCGCGCGCGACGTGCGCGAGTGCCTGCTCGTCCAACTCGAAGCGGCGGGCGCAGGCCAGCGGCTCGCCGCCCAACTCATACGCGAACACCCGCTCGCCGATTTGCAGCAGCACAAACTTCATAACCTCTCGAAACAGATCGGCGTGCCCGTCGAGACGCTGCTGGAAGAACTCGCCTTCATACGCGCGCTCAGCCCGCACCCCGGTCGCCAGTATTCTTCGGAAGAGCCGGTCTTGATCGTGCCCGAAGTGTTCATCGAAAAAGTTGACGACGAATACGAAATCTATTTCGCAGACGACGGCAGCCCGCGCCTGCGCCTCTCGAACAGCTACCAGCAGATGCTCGGACAGCCCGACACGTCGAAAGAGACACGCGACTTCATCAAGGACAAGATGCGCTCGGCGGTCGATCTGCTGCGCAACATCGAGCACCGGCGTCAGACGATCTATCGCGTCGTCGAGTGCATCGTGCATCGCCAGCGCGAATTTCTGGATAAGGGCGTGCAGTTCATCAAGCCGATGATGCTCAAGGACGTGGCCGAGCAGACGGGGATGCACCTCTCGACCATCTCGCGCGTCGTCAACCGCAAGTGGGCGCACACGCCGCAGGGCGTCATCGAACTGCGCCGCTTCTTCACCGAAGGCATGATCAACGAAGACGGCGAAGAGGTTTCGACGCGCATCATCAAATTGAAGATCAAGAAACTGATCGAGGAAGAGGACTCGCACAACCCGATCACGGACGATCAGGTCGTCAAGATTCTGATGAAAGACGGCATGAAGCTGTCGCGCCGCACGGTGGCGAAGTATCGCGATCAAATGCAGATTCCCGGCTCGCGCGAGCGCAAAGCACCGGTTTAAATCAAACGATGAAGTGGGA
>DASQDV010000438.1:0-13596 GCA_035633995.1 Pyrinomonadaceae bacterium
GACGCCCGCGCCTTCCAATTTTTCGCGCGCGGGGAGCGCGGCGCGCACGTCCGCAAAAACTCTCCGTTCGCGCGCGAGAAACTCCGGCGCGTTTGCGTCGTCCGTTTCGTCGAACGCCTGATGCAACTCCTCCATCGCCTCCGTCGCCCGCGTGACGCGCGCGCGATAGTCTTCGAACGAGGCGGCGTCGAACTGTGGCGCGCCGGAGGCGCACGTGAAGAACAGGAGGAAGAACCCTGCGAGCGCGCGGGCGTGCGGAGCGTCGTGCCGGAGCGTGCGTCGTGTGCGGCGGCGCGTCATTGCGGCTTTCTCCCCGAGAGATCGAGCGTGGTGATATTCGAGAGAGGGGTGAAGGATTCTTCCGCGCGAGGCTCGCGCGGCGCAGCGGCGGCGGAGGCGGCGATGGGCGTGGCGGAGATGGCGGGCGCGAGCGGCGCATGCCCGCCGCCGGGCAGCAGCGGCATCTCGCCGAGACGCTGCGCGGCCATCAGTTCGATGTCGTAGCCTTCGTGGCGCACGCGCTCGTCCACGTACAGCAGCGACAGGCCGAGCATCCACACGGGCGCAAGCAGGATCGAACTCGCCTGCGTCAGCACCTGATAGCCGATGGCGTACCAGACCGGCCACTCCGCCTCTGTGAGCGCGAACGGGTTGATGCCCTGCAAATAGCCGTACCAGCCGAGCGGGACGATGAAGAGCATCAAGGCCGAGTAAGTGGCGAAGGTCGTGAAGAGGAACATCGCCGTCAGACGGCGGACGTTGCCGCGCGCCAGCGCCACGCTCCGACCGATGGCGTCGAACACGCCGCGCCCCTCGACCAGCATCACCTGCGGCACGTAGGCCGCGCGTCCCACGACGAAGAAGAAGACGAACAGCGCGCCCGAACTGAGGAGTAGAAAGAGCACCGCCCCCAGTATCCCGCCGAACCACGCCGCGCCGCCGCCGATCATCATCGCGCCGCCCACCGCGAGCATCACCGCCGTAATCCACACCATGAAGACGATGAAGCCGAAGACCCCGCCGAAACTGCCGATGAGCAGGAGCGCGCCGACGAGTCCCCAGAAACGCGCGCGCACGCTGCGGTAGATCGTGCGCGCCGCGACGGGTTCATTCCACAAAAGATGCATCACGAGGTTGCGCGAAGCGCCGCCCATGATGAGCAGGAAAAAGAAGTTGCCGATCATCGTCAACAACGCGCCGATGGCGGCCATGCCGAAATAGAGCACGAGCCGCCCGCTGCTCTCGGTGGCGGGGATGGCGTGCGTGCTCACCGTCCACAGGACAGAGCCGATGGCCGAGCCGACGACCGGCGGCGCAGCCGTGCGTATGAGCGTCAGGAAGTGGCGACGGTAGAGCCGGATCGTGCGGTCAATGAGATCGCCGGCGCCGAGCGGCGACAGCGACAGACGACTGGCGGCGGGCGTGATGGTCTGCATGGAACGAGAAAACTTTGGACGAGCGCGCTTCCGGCAGAGTTAGGACGCGAAAGATTCTAGCACACGACGCGACGCACGCGTTCAACGCCGCGACGCGCACTGTGCCTCTCACACGACTTCATCGCCGCCGCTGCGCTCCCGATTGATCGCCGCCTGACCGTCGCCGCCCCGACGCGGCGCGCGCCTAGCTGCCGATCCGGTACTTGTCGAACGGAGTCCACGCCGTCCGGTCATTGACCTTGCAACGCGTGAGCGTCGTGTACTTGCACACGTCTATGGCGTAGACGGGATGAATCTCCCAGACGGAGATGCGCACGGGGTTTCCGGCGGACGGGATGCCCTTCGTGCAGGGTCGGTGCGCCGCGTCGAACAGCAGCGTCCCCGTGATGCGCACCGGATATTTCTGGAAGACGGCGCGATAAGGCGCGCTGTCGAACTTGTCCCACGAGTCGGGGCGGAAGTGCGGGCTGATCTCCGCCGTGATCGAGTTGCAGCGCAGGTCGGGCTTGCCCTTCGGGGCGGCGGCCTGCGCGCCCGGCACGGTTCGCAGCGAGATGTGTATGTCGTTCGACTCGTTGCCGGGAATCTTGCAGTTCACGTCTTCGCCCTTCGCCGTGTCGTCGTGCTTGGCGTCCATCACGTAGCCGACGAAGACGACCTTCGTGCCTTCGCCGAGCGTGAGCGTGCTGCCGGAATCCTGAATCTTGAGGCCGCGCAGTTTGGAACGATCCGGCGGCAGGCGATTGCCCTCGCCCCAGGGCAGGTCTGTCATGTTGTTGACTGCGGTTTGCAGACCGACGAAGGCGTTATAGGTCACGGGCACGGGGTCGCCTTTGGCGCAAAAGTTGTTCTTCGCCTCGTTCTCCAGAGCGTGCGCTCCCGCCGGGTCGGTCGCAGACGCGCTGCCGCCGCGCGGGCACGTGCTGTCAATCGGCCGCTTCACCTTGATCGCCTCAAAGGGGAGCGTCGGGCAACCGGGGTCGAACGCTCTGCCCTGCATGCGACCGGACAGCGGCGGCGGGACGGGCGCGGCGACGTAAGAGAGCGAAGATAACAGGAGACAACAGGCGATAAACGCAAACCAGCTTAGACGCTTCATACAAGAGCACCTCCAGTTTGATGTGCCGGACGCGGGCGCGCAACGCGTTCGGCGTTTGCGCGAGCGGGTGTTCCGGCGTGGGCTGACAAGTGAACGCCACAGGTGAACGCTAGGAAGGCGGCAGGCGCTCTGCCCGGACAGGCCGCGCCGCCGCCGCCCGCCGCCCCGTCTGCTTTAGCTTAATTGACTTTGAGAATTTCCGCGCCCGACCAGGACGCCGACTGTATCATCAAATTCCAAATTCTGGATTAAAAAATCCGAAACTTTGGATCTATCGCTTCCGCCTCAAGCCCCGCACGCCAAACTTCTTGACTCTTGACGACCTGAACCCCGCGTGAAATTTCGGCACGCGAGTTGCATTTTTGCGCGAACCTCACCTCTGATCAAGTTCAAAGTTCGGGTCTATGCTCAACATCGAATGGTCAGTTCTAACATTTTGAAGGAGAGTCCACATGAGTAAATTGTCGCACTTTGCCGTCAGAACAGTGCTGGCCGCCGTCGCCGCTGTTCTCATGGCCGCGCCCCTTGCCCCCGGTGCTTTCGCCCAGAAAGTTACCTCGAACGTCAACGTGACAGTGAAGGACGAATCGGGAGCCGTCGTCCCCGGCGTCAACCTGACGTTGACCTCGGCGGCGACCAAGACCGAGCGTACCGGAGTCGCCAACGAAGAAGGATTTTTTTCGTTCAACGAAATGAGCGCGGGCGAGTACACGCTCAGCGTCGAAAAAACAGGCTTCAAGAAAACGGTGGTCGAGGGCGTCAAGGTTGACGTCGGCGGCGTTCCGGCCGAGGTGAATATCGCCCTCGTCACGGGCGGCGTCGAAGAAACCGTGATGGTCACGGCCTCGGAAGCTCAGGCCGTCATCAACAACGAGAACGCTTCGCTCTCCACGACCGTGCAGTTGCGGCAGGTGCAAGACCTCCCGATCAACGGTCGCAACCCGCTCGCGCTCGCCGGTCTTCAGGCCGGCGTGAACACCGCCACGAACAACTACCGCACCGCCTCCATCAACGGGCTGCGCGGCACCTTCTCGAATCTGACGTGGGACGGCATCAACATCAACGACCACTTCGTCCGCACGGACGCCCTCTTCGGCGCAGCCGGGCAGAGCGTGGCGGGCGTGGCCGAGTTTACCATCACCACCCAGAACGGCGGCTCGGACGAAGGGTTGGGCGTCGCGCAGGTCAGGCTTTCCACGCCGCGCGGCACGACCGATTTTCACGGCTCGCTCTTCGAGTTTCACCGCAACCACAAGTTCGACGCCAACACGTTCTTCAACAACTCCACGATTGACCCGCGCACCGGCAAGGGAATCCCCAAGCCGAAGCTGATCCAGAACCAGTACGGCGGCAACGTCGGCGGCCCCTTCCGCCTCCCGCGCTTCGGCGAAGGCGGCGACCGCACTTTCGGCAAAGACAAACTCTTCTTCTACGCCTATTACGAAGGCACACGCGAGGCCAGCGACTCCTCGCGCAACCGCACCGTGCTGGTTGACGCCGCGCGTAACGGCACGTTCACCTACCGCCGCGCCGACAACAACCAGGTGCAGACCATCAACTTGCTGAACCTGACCGGGCGCGGCGTCGACCCGCGCATCGCGCGCCTGATCGCGCTCCAGCCGTCCTCCAACAACGTGGACGTGGGCGACTCGCGTAACACGGCGGGCTTCCGCTTCAACAGTCCTTCGGGGCAGACCTCCAACCTCTGGGGCTTCCGCACCGACTACGATCTCTCGTCCAAGCACAGATTCGAAGCGATCTTCAGCCGCTTCAAATTGGATTTCCCGAACGATACCTTCAACGACATCGGCGAAGTGTTTCCGGGTCTTCCCGGCGGCGGTCAGGCTTCGCGGCGACCGCGCGGCTCGTTCGCATGGATTTGGGCGCCCACGCAGAACCTGAGCAACGAGTTCCGCACCGGCTTCTTCCGCACGACGCCCACCTTCCTGAACACCGAGACGTTCGCGGAGGGCAACCGCCTGACCTTCCCGCTCAGCACCAACCCCGTGCAGAACTTCCTGCAACAGGGTCGCGTGCCGACGAACTACGATTTCATCGACAACGCCTCGCTCGTGCGCGGCGAGCACGTCATACGCTTCGGCGGCGTCGCGCGCATCGTCAAGGTTGACGTGTTCAACGACGCGGGCATCCTGCCGACCTACACGCTCGGCTTTAACACCGTCGGCAACCGCAACCCGCTGAGCACCACGCAGTTCCCCGGCGGCGTCTCCGCCAACGACTTCAACACGGCCTCGAACCTGCTGGCCTTGCTGACGGGCGCGGTGACGAGCGCGGCGCAAACCTTCAACGTGCGCGACCGCGATTCGGGCTTCGTCTCCGGCTTCGGCGAGCGTCGCGGGATTGACTACAACACGCTCTCCTTCTACGGCGGCGACACGTGGCGCATGCGCCCGAACATGACCGTCAACTTCGGCCTGCGCTGGGAGTACGTCTCGCCGCCGACCGAACGCAACGGGCTGGCCTTGCTGCCCGTCAACACCTCGATTGACGCCTTGCGCGACCCGAACGCCGTGCTCGACTTCGCGGGCAAAGGCACGGGACGAGACTTCCATAACAGGGACTTGAACAACTTCGCGCCCAACGTCAGCGTCGCTTGGGACCCGTTCAACGACGGCAAAACCTCCGTCCGCGCGGGCTATGCCATCTCTTACGTGCTCGACAACAACGTGACGACCGTGCAGAACGCGGCCATCAGTTCCAACGCCGGTTTGTCTTCGGGCGTCAGCCTGACGGGTCTCGGCGGCACGATCAGCGGCACCGGAGCCGTCGCGATTCCCGCGCCCGCCTTCCGCGTCCCGCGCACCATCGTCGACAACCTCGCGATCAGCCAAGCCCCGACCTTCTACACGATTGACCCGGACTTGAAGACGCCCTACGTGCAACAGTGGAACATCGGCATCCAGCGGGAAATTTTCCGCGATACGGCGTTCGAGATTCGCTACGTGGGCAATCGCGGCATCAAGCTGACCCGCGCGATTGACACCAACCAGACGATCATCCGCGAAAACGGCTTCCTGCAAGACTTCCTGCGCGCGCAGCAGAATCTCGCGCTCGCACGGCAGGCGCGCGCCACCAATCCGGCGATTCCGCTCAGCGCCGCCTTCAACGCGGCGGTTCCCGGCAGCCAGCGCCTCTCGGTCTTCCCGCTGCTCGGCAACGGCGGCGCGCTCAGCGATGCCACCTTCATCAACTTTATCGACACCAATCAGGTCGGCGAGTTGGCTTCGCAGTACGTGCAACAGCGCCGCACCTACCTGACGCCCGGCACGAACGGCTCGCAACTGTCGCCCGGCTTCTTCCTGCCCGCCAACCCCAACGCCTTCGTGACCGACTACGTGGGCAACGGGTCTTACTCCGACTACAACGGTTTGCAGGTCGAGGTTCGCAAGCGTCTGAGCAGCGGCTACTTCTATCAGGTCAACTACACCTACAGCAAAGCCTTCACTGATTTCGAGGGCACGCAGGCGAACTTCCAGGGCTTCCTCGATCTCGCCACCGGCGGCGTGGTCGAGAAACGCCGCAGCTCGAACGACGTTACGCACGTCTTCAAGGCCAACGGCGTCTATGAACTGCCCTTCGGCCCCGGCAAGCGTTTCCTGAATTTCGACGGCTTCCTCGGCAAGTTGTTCGGCGGCTTCCAGTTGAGCGGTCTCTACCGCCAGCAATCGGGACGCCCGATCAACATCCTGACGGGTCTCGGCACGACCGCCGACCCCTATCGCGGCACGTTGAACCGTTCCGCTCGCTCCACCGTCAACACGGTCAACACCACTTTGTCGATCTCGGAATTGCAGGCGCGCACGGGTCTGTTCTTCAACCCCGTCACGGGTCGCCCGCAGTTGTTCGACCCCTCGCTCGTCGGGGCGGACGGTCGCGCTAACCCCGCGTTCTTCCAGAATCCCGGCGCCGGGCAGATCGGCACGCTCCAGCAAACGCCCGTCAGCGGCCCCGGCTTCTGGAACGCCGACATGGCTCTCATCAAGCGCACCAAGATCACCGAAGGCACGAACATCGAGTTGCGCCTTGAGGCTTTCAACGTTTTCAACCACACCAACTTCTCTGTCGCCGAATCGCAGAGCATCAACAGTTCGAGCTTCGGGAGAATCTCCTCGACGTTCGATCCGCGCATCCTGCAATTCGCGTTCAAGTTCAACTTCTAAACGCGCCGCGAGGGATGAAGCCCGACCCGCCTCCGTTTAGATTTGCGCTACAGTGAGCGCTTCGGGCGTTGTCTTCCTAACCGGAGGGCAACGCCCAAATTTTTATCCCCACTTTTAAACGGCCTCGCCCGCCGCGCCAACCATATTCGAGGGAGGTTATGATGAACCACACCCGCACACATGCCCGCGCGCCGATGCGCGCCGCGCTCGCCGTCCTGCTCTGCTGTCTGGCCGTCGTCGTGCCTCCGGCCAGTCCTGGCGGCGGCGTCGCCGCGATGCCGGACAAGGAGAAGATGAAGCCCGAAGATGTGGTGGCGAAACATCTGGAATCAATCGGCACGGTTGAGGCGCGCCGCGCCGTCCGCAACCTCGTTGCGAACGGCACGGTCGTCTTCAGCATCCGTTCGGGTGGGAAAGGGCAGGCGGGCGGGGTCTCGCTCATCGCGTCGGAGGGCGAGATGAACCTGCTCAAGATGGTCTTTCAATCGTCGCCCACCTACCCGCACGAACTGCTCAGTTACGACGGAAAGGAGTTCGGCGCGATTCACGTACGCCCCGGCGCGCGCTCTCCGCTCGGCGAATTTCTCATGAGCCACGACGCGGTTTTCAAACAGGGACTCATCGGCGGCACGCTCTCGACCGCGTGGCCGCTGCTGAATCTGGCCGAGCGCAACCCCAAGCTGGATTATGAAGGCACGAAGAAGATCGGCGACCGTCAAACGCACGAACTCCGCTACGCGCCGCGCAAGGGCACGGAAATGAAGATCAAACTATTCTTCGACGCCGAGACGTTCCAACACGTGCGCACCGAATACGAGCGCACCATCGCCGCCTCGCTGGGCGGTCGCATTTCGACTTCCGGGGCAAGCGCGGGCAAGAACGAAGTCCGCTATAAACTGGTGGAAGACTTTTCCGATTTCAGGAAGGAGGGCGGCCTGACGTTGCCACACACTTACAAGCTGTCGCTTAACATCCAGGGCCCGGTCATCGTCTTGCAGGATTGGGTCTTCGACCTGACGGAGTTCGCCTTCAACCAGCGACTCAACGCGAAAGACTTCACACCGCAAAGCTAAATCCAAAAGCACTCACCGCCGCAGACACGAAGGGCACAGAGGGAAATGATGAAGCAGGAACGATGAACGATGAACGGCGGACAATTGCCTTTAATTCCGCGTTCCACATTCCGCGTTCATCATTTCATATATCTCTCTCTGTGTCCGCCGTGTCCTCTGTGGTAAATGTCTTAATGCCAGGCCGCATCCGGTTCAAATCATTTAAGCGAACAGCCCCGCGAATCCTTCAAAGTCGAGCGCGCGGACGGGCAGGCCGAGTTGCCGTTCCAACTCTTCGTGCGTCGTGCCGTCGAGCATGATGGGTTCGTCGCTCTTGAAGGCCACGCTCGGAAGGACGACGAAACTGCCCGCGATTTTATCGCGCACGGCGAGCACGTCGCGCCCCGTCATCAGCCCCGCCACGACGATGTCAGGGCCGAAATAATCGTTCTCCACCGCCACCACCCGCAGCCGCGTGCCGAAGCGTTCATTCAGCCGCGCGATCAAATCCACGAGGACGGGCGCAAAGAGTTTTCCGGTCAGGATCGTCGCGTCGAGTTTGTCGCTTTGCGCGGGCGGGCGGGCGCTGAGTTTACGTTCGAGGCGGCGGAAGTCTTCGTAGAACGAGCGCACCATGCCGACGCCGTCTTCGATCTGCGGGTAATCGCCGTAATGCCTGCGCGAGGGAACATTCATTCCGGCGCGCAAATAAAACTCGTCGCCGAGGAACGCGAAGTTTGTGCCGAGCCGCGCGTGCAACTCGCGCTGCAATTCTTTGACTTGCCGGAGGGTGTGGCGGCAAAACTCCGGCGTGACGGGCGTGAGCCGCGCGTCCGTGTTGTAACGCGTGAGTCCGAGCGGCACGATGGCGACGCTGCGCACCAGCGGATAATCGGCGGATAAGTCTCTGACCGTGCGCTCAAGAATCTCGCCGTCGTTGATCTCCGGGCACAAGACGACCTGCGCGTGAATCTCTATGCGGGCGTCGAGCATGCGGCGCATCTTCGTGCGAATGTCGGCGCGTTTCTTGTCCACGCCGAGGAGGTAAGCGCGCACATCCAGATCGGTCGCGTGAACGGAGACGTACTGCGGCGAGAGTCTCTGTTCGATGACGCGCTGCATCTCGGCTTCGGTGATCGAGGTGAGCGTCGTGTAGTTGCCGTAGAGAAACGAGAGGCGCACGTCTTCGTCGCGGAAGGAGAGCGCGGGGCGAGCGTCGGGCGGGTTGCCGTGACAGAAGCAGAACAGGCACTCGTTGGCGCACTGGCGCGGCACGATGTTCTCGAACTGCAATCCGAAATCTTCGCCCTCGCCGCGCTCGATCTCCAGTTCCCACTCCTCGCCGTTTCGCTTCAAAACGTCGAGCGTGAGTTCGGTTTCGCCGCCCGTCTGGAAACGAAAATCGAGGTAGTCGCGCACGGCGCGACCGTTGACGCGAAGTATCCGGTCGCCCGCTTCGAGTTCCAACTCGGCGGCGAGGCTCGCGGGCGCGACCTCCGCGACTTCCACTCCGCGTCGGCGAATCTGCGTGATGGCTGGTGTGACGGCGAATTCGTACATCCCGAAATCTACTTTCCTCGCGCGCGCGCCGACAGTGCAAAATTTGCGGCTCACGCGAAACGAATAGTATCCGCTATCGCGCCGCCGGATTCAACTCGCTGCAACCGCAAAACGCCGCAAACGCGGAAGCCTCGTGCGGCATTCTGACCGCCCCGAACTGCCAGAATGATGCGTCTTGACCGCCTCCCGGCGCGGCGCTCGAAGTCGTCTCTATCCGGCTAAAGTTCCTCACGGCTCGCCCGCGACTTTTTAACTTTTCGACAAGCCTTCTATTCGCCTGAACTTGCGCGCTGCGACCGGAGCAACAAGCCTGCCGCCTCGCGTCAACTCCGCGAGTCGCACCAAAACGGGCACGCCGCTTGCCAGTCAAATTGCTGTCGCCGCTCGCGCCCGACGGCGGGCGGCTGAAGCGTTCGGAGGAACTTTAATTTCATCAATGAGCATGCAAGAGACAGTTTTCGATTCGACAGTTGCGCCGGAAGTCGCGCTCCCGCCGGTTCAGAAGAGGCCGGTCGTCCTGCTCGTGGAAGACGACGCGGCGGTGCGCCGTTATCTCGAAGTCATCCTGCGCCGCGCGGGCTACGAAGTGATTCAGGCGACCAACGGACTGGAAGCCATCAAAATCGCCGTGTCAACGAAAGTTGATGCCGTCGTGACCGACGCCGTGATGCCCCACCTGAACGGCCACGAGCTATGCCGCTACCTGCGCGCCCGCCCCGAACTCTCCCGCCTCCCGCTCCTGCTCCTGACCGGACTCGAACCCGCTGCTACTGCCGCCGCCTCGCCCGAAACAAGCCGGCACGCCGACGCGCATCTGACCAAGCCCGTGCGCCCCGAAGACTTCACCGCTTGCCTCGCGCGCCTGCTCGCGGCGAATAACTGATTAGTCTTCATTTCCTGAAACGAAAGAGGCCGCAACTGCGAAGAGTTGCGGCCTCTTTCGTTTGATTAAACCGGCGACGCCGGAGCGCGCGGGTACTTGAACGCGGAGTCCTAACCTTTCGCCGCCGCGCCGCTGCCCGACAGCATACTGTCGAGCGACGTGTATTCGAGTCCCTGCGCCTGCGCGACCGCCTCGTAGGTCAACTTCCCGGCGTAGGTGTTGACGCCCTCCTTGAGTCCGGGGTCGCCTGTGACTGCCGCGAGAAATCCTTTGTTCGCCAGTTTCAAGGTGTAAGGCAGGGTCGCGTTCGTCAGAGCAAAGGTCGAGGTGCGCGGCACTGCGCCCGGCATGTTGGCGACGCAGTAGTGCAGGACGCCTTCGACATAGTAGGTCGGGTCGCTGTGCGTCGTCGGGTGCGTCGTCTCGATGCAGCCGCCCTGATCAACCGCCACGTCAACGATGACCGCGCCGTTCGGCACTTTCTTCAACATCTCGCGCGTGATCAGTTTCGGCGCAGCCGCGCCGGGGACGAGCACCGCGCCGACGATCAAATCGGCCTCCGCAATCGCGCCCTGAATCGCGTAGGCCGAGGAGGCGAGCGTCGTGATGCGCGAGAGGAAAATGTCGTCGAGTTCGCGCAGGCGATCCAGATTGTTGTCGATGATCGTGACGTGCGCGCCCAAGCCCACCGCCATCTTCGCAGAGTTCGTGCCGACCACTCCGCCGCCGATGATGACGACGCGCGCCGCCGGAACACCCGGCACGCCGCCGAGCAGCACGCCGCGCCCACCCGACATCTTTTCCAGATACTGCGCGCCGACCTGAATCGCCATGCGCCCCGCCACTTCCGACATCGGCGTCAGGAGCGGCAGCGTGCCCTTCCTGTCCGTGATCGTCTCGTAGGCCACGCCCGTCACCTTGCGTTCGAGCAGTTGCTTCGTCAATTCGTTGTCGGGCGCGAGATGCAGGTAGGTAAAGAGCACTTGCCCTTCGCGCATGCGCGGGTATTCGGGCGCAATCGGCTCTTTCACTTTGACGATCATCTCGCCCTGCGCCCACACTTCGTCAGCCGTGCCGAGAATAGTCGCGCCCGCGCGTTCGTAGAGCGCGTCCTCGAAGCCGGAGCCTTCGCCCGCCTTGTGCTCCACGACGACTTTGTGTCCGGCATCGGTCAGGGCGCGCACGCCCGCCGGCGTCATCCCGACGCGATACTCGTTATCTTTGATCTCTTTGGGGAGTCCGATTAGCACTTTGAGAACCTCCAGATGTTAGATACCAGATGTCAGATGTTAGAGTTCAGCGAGCGCAGAAGGCCGTTGAGTAAACGTCCGACCTCATCGACTTTATGCTGTACTGCCCCATGCTGCTCCGTGTTTAGATAATGAAGACGCAACGCTAATTCCAGATGCGTGTCGAGTTCTAGCAAAGACCCTCTGGCATGCGCAAGAAATTGCTGAAATTCTTTTGTCAGCCTTCGTCCCTGTCCTTCGGCAATATTAGCAGGGATGGAAACAGCAGCACGCCGCATTTGTCCAGTCAGGCCATATGTCTCTTCTTTGGGAAAACTTTTACTCGCCTGATAAACCGCCACGACCAAATCCATCGCCTTCTGCCACACTATCAAGTCGCGGTGCGATTTAATAACAGTTTTGATGCTGGCATCTGACATCTAGCATCTAGCATCTAGCCTTCACACGTCTTCATTCAGTTGGCGGCGCAGATAATCATCGAGGCTATGTTCGTTCGGGTTGCGTAGCACCGCGTCGAGCCACGCCTCGCGCTCGAAACACTGCACGCGCAAATCCCAGACGCAGACGGACACGCCCGTCGCAGTGATTTCCGGCAAGTCGTTCAACTCGTCCGACGGCGCGGCGAAGACGTGATGATGCAACTCGTTCTCGTCCGCCCACCAGTCAACGAAGATGAAATTCGCCGCGCGCCCGTCGTGCGCGCCGACGTAGCCGACGCCGTAGTTGCCGCCCGCGCCCGCCTCCGGCAGGCACGCGCGCGCAAGTCGCTTCGCCGTCTCGACCAACTCCGCGCGCGGGCGCTCGCGCCGGTAACCGATGCCGTAAACTTTCAAACGCCAGCCCGCGTGTTGCCACTCTTCGAGGAAGCGAACGGGGCGCGCCTCATACGGCTCTTGCAGTAACATAAAATCGTGAATCGTAAATCGTAAATCGTGAATAGAAGAAAACCTTGTTCTTTCTATTTACGATTTACGATTCACGATTTACTAATTTCGATCTACTCAAACTTAACTTCGTCAATCTGCGCGCGTTGCAGCTTGCCGCTGTAGTCAACGTAGACGGACTTCCATTCGGTGAAGATGTCGAGAACCTGCGTGCCCGCTTCGCGGTGGCCGTTGCCCGTCGCCTTCGTGCCGCCGAAGGGCAGGTGGACTTCCGCGCCGATGGTCGAAGAGTTGACGTAGAAGATGCCCGTGTACATGTCGTTCATCGCGTGGAACGCGCGGTTCACGTCCTGCGTGTAGATGGCCGCAGACAATCCGTAGCGCACGCCGTTTGCGATCTCGACGGCCTCTTCCAGATTGTTCGTCGGGATGACGGCTGTAACGGGGCCGAATATCTCTTCCTGCGCGATGCGCATCTGGGGCGCGACATCCGTGAAGACGGTCGGCTCGATGAAATAGCCGTTGGCGTGCTCGCCCGTGCTTAGACGCTTGCCGCCCGTCGCCAGCCGCGCGCCGTCCTCACGTTCGCCGACTTCGATGTAGCCCATGATCTTGTGCACGGCGTCGGCGTTGATGACCGGCCCCATGTCCACGTTCGCATCCGCGCCGTCGCCCACGCGCAATCCGGCGGCGCGCTCGATGAGCTTCTGCGTAAACTTCTTATAGACCTTCTTGTGCACGACGATGCGCGAGGAAGCCGTGCAGCGTTGCCCGGAAGTGCCGAACGCGCCCCAGACCGCGCCCTCGACGGCCAGGTCGAGGTCTGCGTCCTCCATCACCATGATGACGTTCTTGCCGCCGAGTTCGAGCGAGCAGATGGCGTTGCGGTCGGCGCAGGCTCCGGCGATGAGTCGTCCGGTTTCGGTCGAACCCGTAAAGGAGATGAGGCGCACGTCGCGGTGCTCGGTCAGAGGCTTACCCGCCGCCGCGCCGTAGCCCGTCACGAGGTTGACGACGCCGCGCGGCACGCCTGCCTCCTCACACGCTTTGATCAGGTTATAAGTCGAGAGCGGTGTGTCTTCGGCGGGCTTGATGACGACCGTGTTACCACACACTAATGCGGGGATGAGTTTCCACGAAGGGATCGCCATCGGGAAATTCCAGGGCGTGATGAGGCCGCAGATGCCGACGGGCTGGCGCACGCACATCGCAAACTTGTCGGGCATCTCGGCGGGCGTGGTGTAGCCGTGC
>DASQDV010000439.1:0-5081 GCA_035633995.1 Pyrinomonadaceae bacterium
TGATCGAATTTCGGATAGCCCTGTCCCGGTTGATAGAGACCGATGGATGAGGGGAAGGGCACAGCCGCCCAAGTGCCTGCCGCTGGATAAGGCGTGGCGAGTTCGTCCTTGTAGCGTTCGGCGTGGACGAGCGTGGGATCAATCGCCTGCACAAACGCCGTCTCGTTCCAACCGGCGTGGCCGCCATCTTCGCCGAAGACCTGCTTCGTCACGTCTGAGGCGAACGACCACCAGTTGACGACGAGCGTGCGCACTTTGCGTTCGGCGGCGACTTCCGCCGCGACCGAAGTGAGCACGGCGGTCTGCCCGCCGCCGTGACCGTTGATGATGACGATGTTGCGGAAGCCGTTCTTCGCCAAGCCATCAATGAATTGTTTGACGAACGGGCGATAGGCGGCCTCCGTGATCTGAAACGCGCCCGGATACGCTTCCATGCTTCCGGTCATCCCGTAGGGCAGGACAGGCGCGATCATCGAGTTGGTGCGGCGCGCGATCTGGCGCGCGATGGCGAGCGGCGCGGTGTTGTCCGCGCCGTTGTTCGCGACGCCGTGCGGCTCAAGCGTGCCAGTCGGCAGCAGCACGGTCTGGATGCGCGCGGGGACGTGTTCGCGAAACTCCATCCAGTTGATGCGATCCATCTCGCGGGTCGAAATCGTGTCGGCTGACGCCCGCGTGGCGTTCGTCGCCTGCTGCGCGCGCATGTGAAATGCGGCGGGCGTAGCGAACAGCAAGAGCAGCAAGATCGTCTGCGCTGTTTTCATCATTTCATTTCCTCGATTGTTCTTCGCGCTCCGAGCGTGAAAGTTTCCAAATTCCGGCGGCGCGCGTCGAATTTTAGCCTATCACACCGAACCAATCGTACAAATTCAACAACTCTCCGAGCGCAAACGACGCGAGGTTCGCCGCCGTGATCGCGGCGAAGTCGCGCCACACGGACGCCCGCCCCGACTCGTCACGCGCGCCGAAGGTCATCCAAAAGAGCGCGCATTCGGCGAGGGGCGCGAACGTCTCCGCCGTGATGAGGTAAGCGAACCTCGACGAGTTGCCGAACAGGAGCGGCAGCACGAGCACGACGATTGGATAAGTGCAGGCAGTCAGCCACAGGCCGGAGAAGAATTTGCGGCGGAGGGGATGGCGCGCGGAGAGGCCGAAGATGAGAAACGGCGTCTCGACGGCGACGGTGAAGAGATAACCGACGGGCAGAAACCACCAGAGTTGAGCGGCGCGCATGTCCACGTCTCAGAGCATCCGCAAGAGGAACGGCGCTTCGGCGAGGACGTGCGCCAGCGCGAGCGTGAAGTAGAGGTCGCGCGTCGTGGAATAGTCTGCGAGGAAAGCGAGCCAGAGCAGGACAACACAGAATGCAGACACGACGAGCAGCGTGCGAATCAGGCGCGGCCAACCGTTGCGACGATGACGCACGACGAGCGGCAGCGACTCGACGCGCCACCATGACGAGGACGCGCCACGCCTTACAGCGCCGACGAGCGGCAACGCGAGCAGCCACACGCCGTAGTGAATCGTTTCGAGGAAGACGTGTGTGGCGACGAGCAGGTGGCTGGAAGTGTTTCGCAAAATCTCAGCCCCGGCGTGGCGCGTGATGCGCGAGCTGAGCGCGTCCGTGGCGGCGAGCGCGGGGGCGTCGGAGAGTTGCCACCAGAGCAGGCCGACGAACAGCGGGAGCGTGAGCAAAATGAGATGATACGCGCGTCGCCAGGCGGGTGGGCGCGTGCGTTTGAGATGGCGTTCGAGAAACCAGAGCGCGACGAGCGGGTGCAAATAGACGAGGCCGAGACTGAACACCTGCGGCGCGAGCCAGTTGGCGGCAAGAAGCGCGCTCGCCGCCGCGAAGCACCAGGACCAGTCGCGCCGCGACGACTGACTCCCGCGCATCCAGACGAGCGCGGCGAGCCAAAATATAAGCAGGCTGTTCCAGACGCCGACCGCGAGCGTCCACTCGTCGCCGCCCCACACGAAAGCTTCGGCGACGAGTGGCAGCGCGGCGTAGGTCGCCAGCAGCGATGCGACGCCCGCGAAAGCCACGACGAAGAAGTTGCGCGAACGACCCAGCCGTGCGGGCAGGCGCGCGAGAAAATAACGCAACTCAAACCAGTTGTGCGGCCCCGCAAAAAGGAAGACCGTGATGATCGAAGCGCGGAGCGGCATCCAGCCCGCGAAGATGGCCGACGCGGAAACGAGCGCCAGCGCGACGAGCGCGAACGTCGCCGCCGAAGCGCCGCTGCTGCTGCCGCTGCTGACGCTGCCGCCTCTTTCTCGTCGTCGTGCGCCAGCCGCCTGCGCGCCGAGTTCCAAGCTTCGGATGTCTGCCGCTCGTTCCACTTTCTTTACCTGCTGCTCCCATTTGTCGTCGCCGGAACGATCAACTTGATGACGCGTCCCTCCGGCACGATCTCCACCCTGACCACGCCGTTGAGTTCCTCTTCCGGCGTCGTGGCGCGCGGCAAAGAACCTGCGTCAACGATTCGCGGTTCCGGGGGCCTCGCGTTGGCAAAAGCTTTGAAGGCGAGCGTGCCCGCGACGGCTAAGACGACGAGCGCGCCCGTGGCTACCTGCTTCGCCGTGCGCGAACGCGCACGCGCGACGAAGACGCCCGCGAAGACGAGCGACAGCGAAAGGAAGACGCCCGCGATGATCGTCTGCGTTTGACCGGGCGACGAGGTTGAAACTGCCGCATCCGAAGCGGCGTCTCCTTCGATCTGCGCGCGCAGTTCGCGCAGCACGCTCTGCGAAATTTGCAGGCGCGCTTCCGCAGCATCTTTACGCGATTCGATCAACATGCGGGCGGGCGCGAGCGGTCGCTTGCTCGTTTGCGGAGTTCTCGCCTGCCTATGTTCGGGAGCGGGGATGTCTGCGAAAGCGGTCAGGGGCGCGAAGGCGAAGAACGCGAAAGCCAGACTGCAAAGTCGTAATTTCATGCTTGATGATCCTTTTTGAGCGAGCGTGCGATGGCCGAACTTTTTAGAAAGCCCGGCTGGCACGATTCAGGGTTATGGCGGCGAGGAACTGCAAGCTTTTGTTTGCACGAGATGAGACGGGCGCGGGGCGC
This sequence comes from Pyrinomonadaceae bacterium, assembly GCA_035633995.1. Lineage (GTDB taxonomy): Bacteria > Acidobacteriota > Blastocatellia > Pyrinomonadales > Pyrinomonadaceae > JAIVJZ01. The sequence goes on from DASQDV010000439.1 coordinate 3,068, forward strand.
GAACATTCTGAACAGTGTTTCAGCAGCCGCGCACAAAGTATGGCACGCCTCCATCGTTGTCAAGATACACGGCCTGCGAGGGTCGGGCTGCCTGGAGATTGAACGCTGCGGGACAACTCGCCTTGCGCGTCAATTCAAAATTAGCCGGCAGCCGTCGCCCCTTAGTTGCCGTGCCTGACGGGTTCGGTTGCCAGACGGCGCAAGCCGCTCTGCGGGGCGGGTGAGAAGTTAGTTGCGATGCGTCGCGTCTAAAAGATATATTCTCGTCCGTCCAACGCCGTCTTCAGCCAGACAGACGCCTTCAAGCTGCACCGGCCAATTCATTTCTAACAGAGTTCATCCAGCGTCGCCTGAGAGGAGAGAGCCTTGAGCCATAGTAAAAAAGCCCACCGCAGGAGATTGCACGTCAACCGCAGAAAGTTTCTCGAAACGAGCCTCGCAGCCGGCGTCGCCGCCGCCGCACTGGCGACGCCGGCGTTGCGTGCGCGAACGCGCCGGGGCTCCGCCTTCGAGTCCGGCGCGCACGCCGCAGACTCTTTTCAAATCGAAGAGGCGACCATCGCCGGGTTGCAGGAAGCGATGCGCGGCGGAAAGATGTCGGCGCGCGACATCGCGGAGAAGTACATCGAGCGCATCGAGCGGTTCGACCGCAAAGGCGCGGCGCTCAACTCCGTCATCGAACTCAACCCCGACGCGCTCTCTATCGCCTCGGAACTCGACCGCGAACGCAAAACGCGCGGCGCGCGCTCGCCGCTGCACGGCATTCCCATCCTGCTCAAAGACAACATAGACACGGGCGACCGCATGCAGACCACCGCCGGTTCGCTCGCCCTCGTCGGCCAGCCCGCGCCGCGCGACGCCTTCGTCGCCGAACGCCTGCGCGCGGCGGGCGCGGTGATTCTCGGCAAGACGAACCTGAGCGAGTGGGCAAACTTTCGTTCTACGCATTCGACGAGCGGTTGGAGCGGGCGCGGCGGGCAGACGCGCAACCCCTACGCCATTGATCGAAACCCGTGCGGGTCGAGTTCCGGTTCGGGCGTCGCGGTCGCCGCGAACTTCGCCGCCGCCGCCATCGGCACTGAGACGGACGGCTCAATCGTCTGCCCTTCGTCGGCGAGCGGCATCGTCGGCATCAAGCCCACGCTCGGCCTCGTCAGTCGCTCCGGCATCATCCCAATCGCGCACAGTCAGGACACAGCCGGGCCGATGACGCGCACCGTTGCAGACGCGGCGCTCGTCTTAAGCGCGCTCACCGGCATCGACCCGCGCGACCGCGCCACGCAAGCGAGTCGCGGCAAGTCGCACGCGGACTACACGCGCTTCCTCGACCCCGTAGGACTTCGCGGCGCGCGCATCGGCGTGGCGCGCAAGTTCTTCGGCTTTAGCGACAAGGTCGACAAGTTGATGACGGGAGCGATTGACGCGTTGAAGGGGGCGGGCGCGATTGTCGTCGATCCGGCTGATCTGCCGTCGCACGGCAAGTACGACGACTCGGAGTTTGAAGTGTTGCTCTACGAGTTTAAGGCCGACCTGAACAAATATCTGGCCGAGCGCGGCGGGGGCGTGCCGCGCTCGCTCAAGGAATTGATCGAGTTCAACGAGCGCAACCGCGAGCGTGAGATGCCCTATTTCGGACAGGAGATTTTCATCAAGGCGCAGGCCAAAGGCGCGCTCACGAGCAAGCCTTACCTCGCCGCGCTCGCCAAAAATCACCGCCTCTCACGCGCCGAAGGCATTGACGCCGCCATGACGAAGCACCGGCTGGACGCGATCATCGCGCCCACCGGCGGGCCGCCGTGGACGACCGACCACGTCAACGGAGACCACTTCTCGGGCGGGAGTTCGACGCCCGCCGCAGTTGCCGGATACCCGAACATCAACGTCCCGGCGGGCTTCGTCTACGGCCTGCCCGTCGGCATCTCCTTCTTCGGCAGAGCCTACAGCGAACCCGTGCTCATACGCCTCGCTTACGCCTACGAGCAGGCCACGAAGCACCGCCGCCCGCCGCAGTTTG
>DASQDV010000440.1:0-6918 GCA_035633995.1 Pyrinomonadaceae bacterium
CGCCCACATCGCGGCGGTTGTCTCTTCGTTGTCGGGGGTGGCGCGTTGGATTAGTTTCAGCGCCTCTTCTTTCGCCCCCGCGCGCAGGCGCAGAGAGGCGAGGGCGACGAGGGCGTTCGTGTCTTTCGCGTCGAGTTGGACGGCGCGACGCAGGGCGGGTTCGGCTTTCGCGTCGTCGCCCGCGCGCACGTAGAGAAGTCCGAGCGCGGTTTGCGGGAGCGACCAGTCGGCGCGAAGTTCTGCGGCGCGGCGCAGAGACTTTTCCGCCTCCGCCGTCTGCTTGAGCGAGACGAGCGCGATGCCCCTCTGATATTCCGCTTCGGGAAATTCGGGGCGCACGCCGATGGCCGCCGTGTAAAGTTCGACGGCGCGCGCAAGGTCGCCTTTGGCGTGCGCGTCCTGCGCGCGGTTGAAGATTTTGACGGGGTCGTCTTCGCCGCCCGCCGCGTCGTCTGCCGTCTGCGCGTGGGATGATGCGGCGCAGGCGAGGACAACGAGCGACCAGACGATGCCGCGTGCAATAAAGCGTATGAGAAAACCGGAGGGCATCAAACTAGCTACTGCTTTCGTTCGGATGTGAAAATTGTTTGCCGAAACTTGAATCAAAACTTGAATCAATAGAGGTGACGGCGACGCCGAAAGGCTGTTCTGCCGCGCGAGCATAACATGCGCTCGCAAAACGCGTCCACGACACTCACAGGCGCGCTCCGCACGCTTTGTATGGATGATGGGTTGCGTCCTTCAAGATGCCTGCGATAACATGCCGTTCATCCTGATTTTCAAACGCAAACCTGAGGCCGCCCGCAGCTAGCGGCGGCGGCGACGCGACAGGCGCGGGGTCGGCTGGCCTGCTCTGAACGAACGCGGGTCTTGAAGTGGAGCAAAGATGGCTGTGAGCGGTTCGGTAGTTGAAGAGGTTGCGCGCGGCGAGAACGAGCCGCAGGCGATTCCGTTTGACGCGCCGGAAGCGGTTTCAGCGGAAGCCGCCGCGAAGGAACTCGCCCTGCGCGCACTGTTCCGCGACATGACCGGCGTGCTCGTGGCCTTCTCCGGCGGCGTGGACAGTTCCTACGTCGCCTGCATCGCTTCACAGGAACTCGGAGAACGCGCGCTCTGCGTGACGGGCGAATCGGCAAGCCTCGCCGCACACCAGCGCGAGCAGGCCAGAGAGATCGCCGCGCGCTTCCGCTTCCGCCACGAGACCATCGACACCGCAGAGATGGCGGACGCGCGCTACACGGCCAACGCAGGCGACCGCTGCTATTTCTGCAAGACCGAACTCTACTCGAAACTCACACCCTTTGCCGCCGCACGCAATCTGAGTTGCGTCGTTGACGGCTCGACGACCGATGACCTCGGCGATTACCGTCCGGGTCGCACGGCGGCTCAGGAACACAATGTGCGCAGTCCGCTCGTCGAAGTCGGGATGAGCAAAAGTGAAGTCCGGGAACTCAGCCGACGCGCGGGTCTGCCGACGTGGGACGCGCCCGCCAGCCCCTGCCTCTCTTCGCGCATCGCCTACGGCACGACCGTCACGATCAAGCGCCTGCGCGAGGTGGAGACGGGCGAGGAGATCATGCGCTCGCTCGGTTTCCGCGAGTTTCGCGTCAGGCACCACGACGAACTGGTGCGCCTCGAAATAGCCCCGGCGGAACTCGACGGCGCGCTCCGGCGCGATGTCGCAGACGAACTCGCGCGCCGTTTTCGCGCCCTCGGCTTTCGCTACGTGACGCTCGACCTGCACGGCTACCGGACGGGCGCAATGAACGAAGTCTTGAAAAGCAGTGATGAGTGACAGGTGACGAGTGGCAAGTTAAAAACAGAAACTTGTCTTAAAACTCGTCACTTGTCACTCGTCACTCGTCACTGTCTTTAGGAGATGAACATGGCTACTTCAATGGTAGAGGACGTTGTGCCGGAAGCGAAAGAGGCTAATCCGTTTGAGTCTATGATGTCGCGCTTCGACCGCGCGGCCAAGTTGCTCGATCTCAATCCCGATCTCTACGCCGTGATGCGCGTGCCGAACAGGGAATTGAAAGTTTACATCCCGGTGAGGATGGATTCGGGGCGCATACAGGTTTTCGAAGGATTTCGCGTGCAGCACAATTTCGCGCGCGGCCCCGCAAAGGGCGGCATCCGCTACGCGCCCGACGTGACGATTGAAGAGGTGCGCGCCCTCGCCGCGTGGATGACGTGGAAGTGCGCGGTCGTCAACGTGCCGTTCGGCGGCGGCAAGGGCGGCGTCATCTGCGACCCCTGGCAGATGTCGCAGGGCGAGTTGGAGCGCCTGACGCGCCGCTATGCGTCAGAGCTAATTGACATCATCGGGCCGGAGAAGGACGTGCCTGCGCCCGACATGAACACCAACGAGCAGACGATGGCGTGGATCATGGACACCTACTCGATGCACGCGCGCCACACCGTCAACGCCGTCGTGACGGGCAAACCCGTCGCGCTCGGCGGCTCGCAGGGAAGGCGCGAGGCGACGGGGCGCGGCGTCCTGTTCGTCGTCAACGAGGCGATGAAGAAGTTCAAGATGACGCCGCCCACCACGCGCGTCGTCGTGCAGGGTTCGGGCAACGTCGGCGGCATCGGTGCGCAGTTGATGCACGAGGCCGGGTACAAAGTGACCGCCATCTCCGACATGCACGGCGGCATCTACAACTCCAATGGCATAGACATTCCCGCCGCCCTGGAGCATCTGCGTGCGACGCGCTCTTTCGAGGAATACCCGGAGGCCGAGCGCGTGTCGAACTCCGAACTGCTCGAAATCGAGTGCGACGTGCTTGTGCCCGCCGCGACCGAGAACCAGATCACTTCGCAGAACGCCGAGCGCATCAACTGCAAGGTGCTGGCCGAAGGCGCCAACGGCCCGACGACGGCCGCCGCCGACGAAATCCTCCAGCGCAAAGGCATCTTCGTGATTCCAGACATTTTAGCCAACGCGGGCGGCGTCACCGTCTCCTACTTCGAATGGGTGCAGGATAGAATGGGCTATTTCTGGAAGGAGGACGTGGTCAACGAGCGTTTGCAGGACGTGATGGTCGCCAGTTTCAACGAACTGGTGAAGTTCGCCGAGAAGCATAATGTGGACACGCGCACGGCCGCTTACATGCTCGCCATTGACCGCGTGGCCTACGATACGCGCATGCGCGGCATCTACGCGTGACAAAAACGTGTAGGGATTTTTAATGCTAAGTGTCGAAAAACTCTTGATTTCCGCGCGAATGTAAGGTATGGTCTGCCGGAAATTGTTATGTAGGAGCAGAGTCGGAAAGTGTAACTGACGATAAAGCTTCTGCATTTCGAGTTCGCAGCGTTGACATGGGCGGCACTGTTTTGTATAAGCAGTAACGCCTTACCGTTAATCAGGCTAAAGAAGAATACAGTTGAGAGGCGCTAAAGAGGCAGGTTTTAAGCGCCCGCGAACACAGAATACGTGTTCGGCTCCTCTCGCTGCTCCGCTCCAGCTACAAGGCGTTTCGTTCGATGGGCGGTAGCAGTTTTACATTTGACTCTGTTGTGTACGCTTGTAGTTGGAGCGTCTGCATCCCACCGAAGTTCAAAGGCAATACGCCGGATGTCGCGAGGAACGCAATTGATTAAAGACAGTTGTGGGCGGACACGAAAGCGCGAACCTTTGGGCACTTGGGAGTGGCAGTCGCCCCTTCCCGCAAAATTACATTACTCATTTCGCAGGAGGAATGCGATGAGACTCGCGAGAAGAGCGCAAGCATTGGCGCTCACCCTGTTGGTGCTGTGTGCCGCAGTATCAGCTCAAACACTAAGGCCGGCGGATGATCCGAGAAATACCGCACCGACCGTAGGCACAGGCGGCCCCGTTGGCGGCCCCACCGGACTCTTCACCATCTACGACGGCCAGACGCTGCGTAAAGGTGAATTCACATTCAGCATTGCATACAGCAACTTTGACCGCGACCCGGGCAACGTGGACATCACGGAAGTCCCGGTCAGTTTCCAGATCGGGCTCTCTGACCACCTGGAACTGTTCTTCAATACGGACGCGTATCGCGGCGTCAAAGTCAACAGCCCGCAAAATCTGTCGAGCTTCTATCTGCCGAACACCGCCTTTTACACGGCGCGTCTGACCCCGGCCGGGACGCTCAACCCCACCATTTTGCAGAGCGGCGCAGCCATCGTGCTCGCGCCGATCAATAATCTGGGCATCGGGCAGCAGGCGCTGTTCCGCCCGGTCGCCAACCAGCCCTTCGTGCAGTTCCCGTTCGTCGGCGGTTCGGCGGGCAACTTCCAGAACGGCTTCGCGCCCAACAATTTTGGTCAGGTGTTCACGCTGGGCGGCCCGACGGGCAATAACGCCAGCGGCAGCAACTTCGGTGCGGCGGCCAATTTCCCGGGCATCGGCTCGACCTTCGGCAGCATCCTGCCGGGCGTCGTGCTGACCACGCGGCGCATTCCGGCGAACCTGACGTTCAACAACACGATTGTGCCGGATACCTTCACGGTCGCGCCGACCTACTTGCCGGATGCGCCCTTCATCAGCCGTCTCTACGGCGAATCGTCGTTCAGCACGTTTAGCATCGGCGCGAAGTGGCGTTTCACCGGTCCCGAGAATCCGTTCGGCATCGGTATCATCCCGTTCTACCGCTTCTATGCGGACACGGCTGACGACCGCAACGGCTTCAACCAGATGCAACGCGGCGCAAGCCCGGGCGGCAGCATCGGCGATTTCGGTTTGATCATGTTCGCCGACGGTCGCCTGAGCCGCAGCGTCAACGTCTCGGCCAACCTCGGCTACATCCTGAACAGCAACCCGCGCAGCGAGCTTTTGGGTGACGCGGCTCTGCTCGACCGCCCCGATGAACTCATCGGCGGCATCGGCATCGACTTCCCGGTCAACGAGAAGTTCCAGCCGATCATCGAGGTCAAGTCGGTGCATTATGTGGGCGGCAGGACGCCGAACGCTTTCCAGAACAATCCGGTCGATTTTCTGGCGGGCGTGCGCATCTTCCCGCGCCGCTGGATGGGCTTCAGCGCCGCTTACCGCGCGCACATGAATCAACAGGGCGGTCGTATTTTCAGAGACCGAGGGCCGGAAGATTTCCCGCGCGGCTTCGTGCAATCGCAAGACCCGCACGGCTACATCTTCCAGTTCTGGGCTGGTCGGCGCAACGAACGCGCCCCGATCACCGTCCCGAACAACCCGCCGACGACGGCCGTTTCGGCCAGCCCGTCGAGAGTTGTTCTGGCGGCTGACTGCCCGCCGGGCGAACGTCCCATCGAAGGCTGCGTGGCAACAGGCAGCACGGTTCAGCTCGCGGCCAACGCGACCGACCCGGACGGCGACACGCTCCTCTACACCTGGTCAACCACCGGCGGTCGTATCACGGGCGACGGCGCTAACGTGACGTGGGATTTGTCGGGCGTCCAGCCCGGCACCTACACGGCCTCCGTCGAAGTTGACGACGGCTGCGGTTGTATCGCGTTCTCTTCGACGACAGTGACGGTCGAGCGCTGCACGTGCGAAGTGATACCGACGCCGACGCCGACGCCGACGCCGACGCCGGAGCAGGTCATTCCCGAAGTTAAGCCGACGCCGCAGCAGTTCGATACCTACGGCAGGATCGCGCGTAACGACGAGAAGGCTCGCCTCGATAACTTCGCCGTCGCGTTGCAGAACGATCCGGGCGCACGCGGCTACATCATCGCCTACGGCGGACGCCGTGGCCCGGCTGGTGAAGCTCAAACCCGTGCCGATTTCGCCAAGAACTATCTGGTGAACTCGCGCGGCATCGACGCCGGACGACTTGAGATTCTCGATGGTGGATTCAGAGAAGAAGCCACTACCGAACTCTGGCTCGTGCCGAGCGGCGCTGACCCGCCAACCGCATCGCCCAACGTTGACGCGAGCGAGGTGCAAACCACCCGCCCGCCGAGACGCGCGCCGCGCAGACGCGGCAGGCGAGACGACGACGAGTAGCCTGATGGCAAACGCTCGCGCACGCGGCTGATTCCCGAAGCCGCACGCGACCTTAACCGAAGTGCGGGCGATGTTTCTCTCTCAAGAAGCATCGCCCGCTTCGCTTTTCCCGCTACGACGGCGTGAGCGAAAACTCATACAACTACCCTGAAGGAATCGCGCATCGTAAGAGTTATGAAATTCCCCCCAAATTCTTTATGATGAGCGTGGCGCACGATAATTCGAGCGCCGACCGCATGACACGTAATAGCGCTTCCCCCTATAACTAATAGTTGCCAGATGCCACAGAGGAAACTGATGACCCGGCCAATGAAAAAAATATCCCTGTACTTCGTTCTTTTAAGTTTGATGGTGTCGCTAGTCGGGCTGCCGCCGCGCCGCGTCGCCGCCGCTGCTACTACTGCGGTCGCCGCCGAACACTTCATAGACACGACACAGGACGCCGCCGACCGCACGCTGAGCTGGTCAATTGCGGGGCCGATGGGCGGCGACGTGCGTGAACTCGTCATCGACCCGAGCAACCCGCAGCACCTCTATCTCGGGACGATTGACGGGCAGATTTATCAATCAACCGACGGCGCGCGCAGTTGGTCGCGCGTGGCGAATTTCAGCCGCCCCGGCATCTACATTGACCACATCATCATTGACCCGCGCTACCCGAAGACGCTCTACGTCGCCGCACACAAGCACAAGGAGCCGGGCGGGTTCTTCAAGTCTACGGACGGCGGCGAGACGTGGCGCGAGGCCGTCGAACTCAAGACCGAAGCCTTGCACTCGCTCGCGCAGTCGCCCTCCAATCCGGACATCCTGGTCGTCGGCTCTAACAAGGGCGTCTATCGCTCTATGGATGCCGGCGAGACGTGGCAGCAACTCCCGACCTCCGCCTACCCCGATATCCGCAACGTCGAATCAATCGCCGTTGACCCGCGCGACCCGAAAGCGATTTACGTCGGCACGTG
>DASQDV010000441.1:0-7267 GCA_035633995.1 Pyrinomonadaceae bacterium
GAGGCGTTGCAGTTTCTGCGCGCTTGTCACCTGTTCGCCGTCGAAGCGCAGGATGACATCGTTCTTTTGCAGCCCGGCTTTCGCCGCCGGGCTGCCCTCCGCCACTTCGCGGACGGCCACGCCGCGCGGCTCGCCGCGCAAATTGAAGTTGTTCATAGTATCTCGCGTCACGCTTTCGACGGAGACGCCGAGATGATTGCCGCCGCCGAAGGCGAACACGTATGCGCCGTCGGTTTGCGCGCGGCCACTTTGCGCCGCCTCCTGCGCCGAAGCGTCGAGGGCGCATGGCAGCGTCAGTAACAGGGCGAGGGATGCAAGCGTTTTAATTTTGAACATGAGTACAATCCTCCGAGAGAGATTTCTGGCAATTTCACGACGCGCCGCGCGCGCAGTTCCGAAAAGTTTCGCGCCCGCGCGCCGCACCGGGCTTTTGCGCGACGAGTCGCACTTGGGGTAATTTCCCCCTTGATGGAAATGGTGAAAATTCTCGACATCGGCTGCGGCATCCACAAGACGCCCGGCAGCATCGGCCTCGACAGCAACCCGAAGACGCACGCCGACGTGATTCACGACCTCGACTCGGTGCCCTACCCGTTTCCCGATAACGAGTTCGACGTGGTCGTCGGCAATCAGGTGATCGAACACATTGACGACGTGCTTGCCGTCGTCGCGGAGCTTCATCGCATCACGAAGCCCGGCGGCCTCATACGCCTCGACACGCCGCACTATTCCGACATCGCCTCCTACACAGACCCAACGCACCGCCACCACCTGACGACCGAATCCTTCGCCTACTTCACAGGCCAGCGCCCCGACTTCGCTTTCTACAGCGACGTTCGCCTGCGACCGCGCCTCGTGCGCGTCACGCTCCTGAAACTCTGGCGCGCGCTCGGCATCGAGCTTCTCGTCAACAGTTGCAACCGCTATCCGGCGCTGCGTTTCATACGCCGCTTCTGGGAGACTTACCTCTGCTACGTGATTCGCGGCAAGACCATCTTCTTCGAGTTTGAAGTCATAAAAAAAGATTGACTTCGCGGCGCGAACCCGGCGTACAAGCCTCATTCGTGATGCACCGCCCCGGCATAGGAACGGGGCGCGCCCGCTTGCTTATCCCGGCGTTCCCGCCGTCAGCCGCCGGACATAAAAGGAACTATTTTAATGGCGCAAAGTTCGCGCCCCCCGAATCCGCCGCCCGCCTCGCTCTCCCGCGCGGTCGTCGAAGACGCGGCCTCTGGTACGGTAGATGTCGAAGCGCGGGAAAAAGTTTCAACTGTCGAAGCGGGCGCGGCGTGGTGCTCGCGCTCTATCCGCTGTGCCGCTGGTTCACGGGCGTCAAACGGCGTCGGCGCGCGGCATGGCTCAGTTATCTCTGATGCCCGGTTTGAGCTATCCCTTGCGGACGCGCCGCCGTGCCTGCGCGCGCGCGAAATTAGTTGACCACGATTGCGTATCTGGCTTATGCTCGCCGCTCCACATCAGAATTTGAGTTTTCCCCAATTCAGATAGACGAAAACTAACAGACAGGCGTTTTGAATAGCGCCCGGTTGATCCCAAACCGAAGACGAATAGAACGCGAATCGTCCACCCGGCGGCGTCCGCCTTCATCGCCCGACTTCTCAGGAGAATTTCTCAATGCAAAACCTTCGCAAACTTTTTTTTGCTGCCCTCACGACGCTCTTTCTGGGCTTCGTCTTCTCAAGCTCTCAAGTCGCCCTCGCTCAAGCCGAAGACGACGTGGTGATTAACGAGTTCGTCGTCAACCCGACGGCGGGCAAGGAATATATCGAACTGCTGGTGACGAAACCCGGCGGCGTCAACATGCAGGGCTGGACGGTCTCGGACGTAGGAACACGCGCGGGCGGAACGGGCACGACGGAGGGCAACTTTACACTGCCCGCCACCGCCGCGTATCTCGCGAACGTCCCGCAGGGCACGTTCGTCGTGATCGTCCTGACGACCCCTGCGGCCAACGCCAACACGCTCGTCGAAGACACCAGCACGACGGACGGCAACCGCAAGTTGGAGCGGTTCACGACGACTACGGGCGTGACGACCGCCGGGACGCTAGACATTTCGGGTACTGATAACATCCAGGTGTACGCGGGCACGCGCGCCACCGGGACGCTCATCGATCAGGTTCTCAACGGCGACAACAACAACTCGCTCATCGCGGGCGCGACGTGGGGCGACAACAGCACCGCGACGACCAACGACAACATCAACGGCGGGACGTTCATCCCGGGCAACTCCGCTGTCCGCTTCGTCCCCACCGCCGACACACTGGCTGCCTACAAAGATAACGACACGGGCGCACGCTACGTCGTTGACGCCAACTCTTACGGCACGCCCGGCGCGCCCAACGCGGGCATCCCCGGCGAGACAGCCTTCTTCCCCCCGCTCATCATCAGCGAATTCCGCACCTTCGGGCCGACCGGCTCGTGCGACGAGTTCGTCGAGATTTACAACACGTCCAGCAAGCCGTACACGGTGCAGTCGGACGACGCCGGCTCGACGGGCTTCGCCGTAGCTTACGCTCTCGAAAATAATGGTGCCAGCACCTTCAATTTTTTCACGATCCCGAATGGCACGCCCATCCCCGCGCGGGGTCATTACCTCATCACCAACAGCGGGGGCAGTACGGCCTGCGCGAGCGGGGGGTCGTATAGCGGCGGCGGCTATCCGGCCGGAAACGGCACATTCGCGACCGGAGATAATGCTGTCCCCGTCACCGATGACATCCCGACCAATGCGGGTCTCGCCCTCTTCAAAACGTCGAATTCAGCAGGCTTCACAACCGCCAATAAGCTGGACGCCGTCGGCACGAGCGCGCAAACCAACCCGCTCTACAAGGAAGGCACGGGCTACCCGTCGATTAACCCCGCCTCGCCCAACATCGGTAATCACAGCCTCTTCCGCGACATGCGCACCACCGGCCTGCCGAAGGACACGAACAACAACGAGACGGACTTCCTCGTCGTCAACACGAATGCGGCGACCGTGTGCACGTCCACCGCCAGCTTCGAGTGCCAGCGGCTCGGCGCGCCCGGCCCCGAAAACAGTTCGTCGCCCGTCCAGCGCAACGACGTGATCAAGGCGACGCTGGTTGATACACAGTGCACCAGCATCATCGTCAACCCGCTGCTGCCGAGCGCGTGCCGCTTCGAGCGCCGCTCGGATGCCGGTTCGGGCGCCGGCTCTTCGCCGACCCTGACCGGCACGCTCTCCATCCGTCGTCGCTTCACCAACACGACGGCGCTGCCGGTTTCACGCCTGCGCTTCCGCATCGTGGACATTACGACAGTGCCGGAAGGTCAGGGCAGCGGCAACGGCATCGCCGACCTGCGCGCGATCAACTCCATGACCGTGACGGCAACTTGCCAGAGCGAGAGCGGCACTCCGCATCAATGCTCCGACAACCCCTCCACGACGACCTCGATTGAGGGCACGACGCTCGAAACGGACATGCACGGCCAGCCGAACGGCGGCGCGTTCAACTCGACACTCTCGCTCCCCACTTCGCTCGCCGCCGGGGCAAGCGTCAACGTACAGTTCTTGTTAGGCGTGGAAAAGAACGGCAGGTTCCGCTTCTTCGTCAACGTCGAAGCGCTGCCCGCCCCCGGCGCAGCCGCCGCCGCCGGGGCAAGCACCAAGACCGGCGCGCAGGGCAAAGCGGCGCGCTCGGCCAAAGGCAACAACTAGCGCGGCGGCTTTTCCGCCACGATCTCTCTAATCCACCGGAACAACTCTCCGGCCAAAACGAACCGGCCACCGTGCATCGCATTAACGCGACGCATGGTGGCCGGTTCGATTTTTAATTTGCCGTCGCGCCACTCCCGTTATCCGAGGGAAGCACGCGCCCGTTTCGTGTGCCCTTCAGTTGCCCGCCAATTTGCGATAGACCTCCCGCCCGTCGGCGCTGAGTTCCAACGCGAGTTTATTCTCCGTGTGCGCCAGATCGAGATGCGCCACCGCCTCCGACACGGCGAGGAAGCGATGCACGTCCTCCGTGCCCGGAAACATCTCGCGCGCCAACTCCCACGCCGACGCGCCCGCCTTCGGCACGAGACGCATGACCTCCGCCTGTCGCTCCCGAATCGCGCGCAGGTAACGCGTGAACAACTCTTCGAAGTCCTCGACCGCTTCGCCGTGCCCGCCGTGCACGAGCGTCGGCGCGAACGAGCGCAGCCGCGCGAGGCTCACGAGATATTCCGCGAGCGAGGGGAAACGGCGCGACGGGTCAATCGGGTCGGGCGAGAGCACGGGGTTCGGCGTAACGCGCTTCAACACGCAATCGCCCGCGATGAGCGTCCGGTCGGCCTCGCGCAAAAAAGAGCAAGACCCCGGCGTGTGTCCCGGCGTGTGCACCACGCGCAAAGCGCCGCCCTCAAACTCCAACTCCGCATCGTCCGTCAACTCGCGATGCTCTTCGTCTTCCAGCGCGTCGGCATACCGGCGCACGCCCTCGTACATCCGCCGCATCCCTTCGACCTCCTCCGCCGGCACGCCCGCGCGCACCAGCAGCGCGCGATGCTCCTCATATTCCAGCCTGCCCTTGCGATGCCCCGTCTCCCACCCGTGCACGAGCACCTCCGCGTCTTTCGCCTCGTCGCGCAGAGACTTCGCCAGCCCGCAATGATCCTCGTGCGCGTGCGTCAAGACGATGCGCTTCAAATCGAGCACGCGAAAGCGCGCCCGCCGCAAGCCCTCGCGCAAAGCCTCCAACGCCTCGCGCGTCTTCGGCCCCGTGTCGATCAACGTCACAGGCTCTTCCGCGATCAAATAGACGTTGACCGGCCCGATGTAGAACGGTGTGGGGAGCGAGATCGGAATGATGCGCATCACGAATACAGAAAACAGAATTCAGAATTCAGGAGTCAGAAGTTTTAATCGCAGCCACGTAGCTTGCGAGAAGCTTGCTGACTTCTTCAAGTTGTTGCATGAGTTGTTGCGTGTCGCCATAACCAAGATCGTTAGTTAAGATCAAATAATAGCGACACTCTTCCAGAGAACCTTGCGCGATATTCATAAACCGCGCTTTGTCGTTACACCCTCTCTTCTTGAATCCCTCAGCAATGTTCGCGGGTATTGAAACCGCCGCACGTCGAAACTGCGAAGTCAGGCCATAAATTTCTTCACGTGGAAAATTCTTACTGAAACTGTACGAAGCCAAAACAAACGCGTGCGCTTTCTGCCACACAATTAAGTCTTGAAAGCTACGTGCAGGCAGTCTTTCCATTCTGACTCCTGTATCCTGAATTCTGTCTTCTGCTTTCAGTACGCGTACTTATTCGCCTTGATCAAAACGTCCGCGATGCGCTGGCGCGCGGCGACGGTGTTGATGGGCGTCTGCTTGGTGAAGCGGCGCAGGGCGGCGAGCAGCGTGCGGAGTTCGTCGCCTTCGCTCATCGCGGCGAGCGTGTTCTTGGCGCGCGCTTCGATGCGCTGGACGGCATCGTTGCAGAAGACCTGCACCATGTCGATGTAACGCGCCGCAGCCTGTTCTCCGCCCTTCGCCGCGAGTTTCTGCGCGCGCAGGATGGCCGATTCCATCGCGTACACGTCCATCGTGATGTCCGCAACGCCCATCAGAATCTCCTGCTCCTCGGCCAGCTTCGCCATGTACTTCTGCGCCGCCGTGCCCAATGTCATCAATGCCACTTTCTTCGCGTTCTGCACGAGTTTCATCTCGGCGGCGAGCAACGATTCGTCCTCGTCAAATGAACCGAGCGACGGCGACAACACCTCGTCCATCAACTTCTGCGCGGCGGGCAAAAGCGCCAAACGACCCGACATCGCACTCTTCATCATCCGCCCCGGAATCAACATGCGGTTGATCTCGTTCGTCCCCTCGAAGATGCGGTTGATGCGCGAATCGCGGTAGGCGCGCTCCGCCGGGTAGTCCGCCGAATAGCCGTAGCCGCCGTAAATCTGCACCATCTCGTCGGCGACGAAATCGCAGTACTCCGAAAGAGCCACCTTGATGATCGAGCACTCCGCCGCGTATTCTTCGATGCCGCGCAGTTTCGCGTCCGCATCCGTCTCGCCGCTCGTGGCCGTTTCGATGAGGCCGAGCGTGCGGTAAACCATCGTCTCGCCCACCCACGTCCTGATAGCCATCTCCGCCAGCTTCGCCTTGATCGCGCCGAACGAAGAGATCGGGCGGCCAAACTGTTGGCGCTCGTTGGCGTAGCGCACCGCCTCGTGGATCATCAGCTTCATCCCGCCGTTGCACATCGCGCCGAGTTTGAAGCGACCGATGTTCAGAATATTGAAAGCGATCTTCGCGCCCTTGCCCACCTCGCCCAGAAGATTCTCAACCGGCGTCTTCGCGTCGTTGAGTACGAGCGCGGTGGTCGAAGAACCCTTGATGCCCATCTTGTGCTCGTCCGCGCCGTTCGTCAGACCCTCCTGGCGCTCGACGACGAAGCCGCTGAATTTGTCGCCGTCTATTTTCGCAAAGACGATGAACACGTCTGCGAAGCCGCCGTTTGTGATCCACATCTTCTCGCCGTTCAGGACGTAGTGTGTGCCGTCGGCGCTCAGGCGCGCGGTGGCCTTCGCCGCCATCGCGTCCGAACCCGACCCGGCTTCCGTCAACGCGTAAGCCGACACCATCTCGCCCGATGCGATCCGCGGCAGATACTTTCGCTTCGCCTCTTCCGTGCCGAAGTAGAGGATCGGAGTCAGCCCGATGCCGCTCTGCGCGCCGAGCGTCGTGGCGAAAGAGGCCGAGCGACCGAGATATTCGCCGACAATCGCGCCGCTCGTCTGGTCGAGTCCGAGTCCGCCGTATTCTTCCGGAATGTTGACGCCGACCATTCCCAACTCCGCCGACTTGCGAATCAACTCGCGCGCGAGTTGCCAGTTGTGCCGCTCCAACTCGTCGGTCGCCGGGCGCACCTCGTTGTCCATGAACTCGCGCGTCGTCTCCGCGATCATCCGGTGCTCGTCCGTAAAATCCTCCGGCGTGAACACCTCCTCCGGCATGCGCTCCTCGATCAGGAAACTCCCGCCCACGATTATCTTTTTCTCTTCGGCTACGGCTGACATAACGCTTCTCCTTTTTAATAGAAGTTTCAAGTAAAGAATTTCAGGTTTCAAGTTTAAAAACCTCAGAACCTCAGTACTGAAATTTGAGACTTGAAACTATTCTTGAATCCTTTCAAAAATCCCGGCTGCGCCCATGCCGCCGCCGACGCACATCGTCACCATCGCATAGCGCCCGTTCCGGCGTTCGAGTTCGCGCAAGACGGTGGCCGTCAACTTC
>DASQDV010000442.1:0-11219 GCA_035633995.1 Pyrinomonadaceae bacterium
GTGAATCGTAAATCGTGAATAGATAAAACCCGCTCTCTTCTATTCACGATTTACGATTCACGATTCACGGCTCTTATTCATCCCGGTATCGGCGGCACGTCGAGCCGTAGATCGGGTTCGTGGTGGATGAAAGTGATCTGCAACGCGCCTGTGATCTCGGCCTGCGGCTGCGACTCGCACGCGCCTTCGTCGTATCGCTGTTGCCAACCGCACAGCAACTCGCGGCTCGCGGCGCTCAGACGCAAGCCCGTCGCCAAGAGCGCGGCCTCTAACTCCGCGATGCTCTGTACGGGCAACTCGAAGATGATGCTGAGCGACAGGTTGGAGAACATCCGGAAGTCGAGGATGCTCGCGTCGCTCGTGGTAAACGCTGCGCGCACGCGCGAGATCATCGCGTGCCTGTCGTCGCGCGTGAAGCCTTCGAGCCTGAGAAAATCCTGAGTCAAGAATTTACCGCACGCGTTGTTCGGGCGAAGCTCGCACGTGCGGT
This sequence comes from Pyrinomonadaceae bacterium, assembly GCA_035633995.1. Taxonomy (GTDB): domain Bacteria; phylum Acidobacteriota; class Blastocatellia; order Pyrinomonadales; family Pyrinomonadaceae; genus JAIVJZ01. The sequence goes on from DASQDV010000442.1 coordinate 491, forward strand.
GTGCCGGTTGCGCTGCGCCGCGTGTGCGGAGAGATAGTTCGCGCTCGCGTTGGACGCGGGGTAAGCCAGCCTGAGAAGTCGTTTTTGCCGACGCCCTACTTGCCCGCGCGCCAACTCGTCCCGTCCGTGTAATCTACGCGGACGACGCGCGCCGCCGCGTACTCTGTGGCGGGCGGCTTGTAAGACCAGTTCTTGAGCCGCACCGCTTCGCCGGGGCGAATCTCCTGCTTGCCGCGAAACGTGTGGCGCTTCTGCACTTTAGTTTGCTGCTGGTCTTTGAAGAAGACGTATTCCCATGTGACCGACTTCACGGTCTTCGAGCCGGTGTTGCGAAAGAGCGCGGAGACGGCGTGCGTCGCCGACGTCGTGCTCGACATCAGCTCGTCAGGATCGCCGGAGGGAGAGGGGTTCGGAAAGTTTGATTGCGCGCGCACATTCGTGTAGCTCCATTGCGGGTCGGAAACTTCGAGCGGCGCGCTCGTAGCGCTTTCCTGCGCGCGTGCGAAAGGCGACGCACACAGCAGAGCCAACGCGGTCAGGACGAAGAGGAGCGAAGTTCTAAATCTCATTTTCATTCTCCTTCGGCCTGAAATTCTAACATCCGCCGCTTTGAAATCAACTCGTCTTCGCACTGGTCGTAGAATGGTATTTAACATCCCGCTTGTTTTACCGTAAGGCTCGCAAAAAAAAGTTCCTATACGCTATACTTATAAAGCTGGTTAAGCAGCGATGACCGATAGCGAGGATCAGTCGCTATCGGTCATCAGAGCAAACCCGGAGGTTCTCGCGGGTTCACACACATCAGAATTTTACCCTTAACCCCTGATTATGCAAAGGGTGAAGGGTGGAAATTTCAACCGCGCAGAACCTCCTTTGAGGTGGTTAAGGAGGTTTGGTATGCGTGCTTTTGAGTTGATGCTCTACGTTGTTCTCGCAGCCCTGTTTTTTGAGTTTCTTGGGGTTTTGATGAGACGTAGGTAGGATATGGATTAAGATGAGAGCGGCGAGGTGACTCGCCGCTCTGACTCTTTCGCCAGCTTGACGGGCTTACTCTTCTCCTGCGGGTTGCCCCTCCACTTCCTTCTTTTGCACTGAGCCTGCGCAAACCGCGCCGAAAACGTCCTGCCATCTAAGTTTTTTCCTGCCCATCGGTTATAATCTCCCTTTTCGGAGCATCTCATTCATACGCATTAATTTCCGAGGAGCAATCATGACCGCTGAGAAGATCGCCAAGCGCCCCGCGCGCATCAAGTTCGACGGGCGCATCCTGTTTTTGACCGACGACACTTCGCTCATCCGCCGCCAGCTCGAAGCGGGCGAGGATTTGCCGTTCGACCCCGAACGCCCTTTGATGAACAACATCTCGACCGACGAGATCACGCCCGGCTGGGTCTGCTTTTACTACGACGAAACTCTGGGGCAGTACGTCTACGTGGGGATGCGCGAGGCGGCGGTGCAGAAGGACGAAGTTAAAAATGGGGGCTTCCGGGTGGTCGTCTCCGGCCTCTCGAAAGGCTGCGGCTCGTCGCGCGAAACCGCGCCCTACGCCGAGCGCGCCTCGGGCATCGAACTCGTCATCGCACGCACCATCGAAAAGATTTACGGGCAGAATTCGCAGAACATCGGCCTCCTGACTTCCACCGATTTCGGCCTCATCGAACGCATCCGGCGCGGCGAAGAAATTCCGCTCTCCGAGTTCACGCGCGGCCTCGATCCGATCTCGCAGGCGATTGTCGAATACGGCGGCCTGTTCAATTACAACAAGGCGCGGCTCGCGGGCGAGACCGTGCCGCCGCCCGTCGAAACGAAGCAGCGCCCGATGAACATCGTCGAGAAGATCATCGCGCGCCACGCGTTCGTGCGCGCTGGCGAAGTGGGCGTCGAAGCCGTCAAACCCGGCGACGCGCTGTTCGCCGTCGCCGACGTGCGCTTCTCGCACGAGTACGTGACGCCGATGGCCGAGTCGCTGTTCAAAGGGGCGCTCGGGCGCGACGCGCAGGTGACGGAAGCGGAATCGGTCTACGCGTTTCGCGATCACCTGACGTTTTTGGGGCGCGTCATGTCGGACGACAAGAAGAAGATGGGCTTGCTTGAGCGCGCCGACGGGCTGGCCGTGACGCAGGAGGATTTCACGCGCGAGCAGGGCATCAAACTCTACAGCGGCACGGAGGAGAAAGGTTCGGAGGCCATCTGCCACAACGCCGTCGTCGAAGACATCGCGCTGCCCGGTCAACTCGTCATCGGGACGGACTCGCACACCTGCATGGCGGGCGTGCTCGGCTGCTTCGCCTTCGGCGTCGGTTCAACCGACATGGCGAACGCGTGGTACACGAAAGACATCCGCATCAAAGTTCCCGAAACCGTCCGCTTCGTCTTGACGGGACGAAAGCGCGCCGACGTGTCGGCCAAAGACGTGATGCTCAAGATTCTCTCGACCGATTACATGAAAGAAGGTCGTGGGATCGGGCAGGTCTTGGAGTTCGCGGGCGAAGGACTTAAGGACATGTCCATAGACGAGCGCGCGACTTTGACGAACATGGCCGTCGAAGCCGGGGGCACGACCGGCATCATCGAACCCGACGAGGTGACGCTTGAATATCTCGTGCGCTCGCGCGGGCTCGACGCGGAAGAGATACGCAAAGGTTTCTTGAAGAGCGACGCGGATGCCGAGTATGCCGCCACGTTCGAGATCAAACTCGACGAGATTCGCCCGATGGTGGCGACGCCGGGCGACCCGCGCAACGGCATCAACATCACAGACCTCGCCGAAGAAGTGCGAATCGACGCGGCCTACGGCGGGTCGTGTACGGGCGGCAAGATGGCCGACATGGACATGTACGCGGCGGTGTTGCAGCGCGCGGTCGAGCAGGGGCGCAGGGTCGCGCCGGGCGTGCGTCTCTACCTGCAATTCGGCTCGCAGAAGATCAAGGAGTACGCGCGCGGGCGCGGCTACATCGAAATCTTCGAGCGCGCGGGCGCAGAGTTGATTGACCCCAGTTGCGGCGCGTGCATCAACGCGGGGCCGGGCGCGTCGAAGACTACGGAGACCGTCACCGTGAGCGCGCAGAACCGCAATTTTCCGGGCAGAAGCGGCCCCGGAAAAGTTTATCTCGCGTCGCCGTATGTCGTCGCCGCGTCGGCGATTGCGGGGCACATCGTCGAGCCGGAGGAGTTTTTGCGTGAACGCGAAGAGGAGTTGGTCGGCGCGTGAAGGGCATCGGCACAGGACGTGTTACCACTAACTACGCGCGGAAGTACGAACGCCTGGAGCGCGAGCGGCGATACCTGCTGCGCGAACTGCCGCCCGGCCTCAAAGTCAACGACCCGCACGCGCAGATCACGGACAATTACATCACGGGGACGCGTATGCGCCTGCGCAAGTCGCGCTGGCCGGCCACAAACGAGTGGACGCTGAAACTCACGCAGAAGCACACGCCCGCGCCGCCCGATTTCTCGCGCTCGCTTATCACCAACATCTACCTGAACGAGTACGAGTACGAAGTCTTCTCCGTCTTCGAGGCCAACGAGTTGCGCAAGAATCGTTACCCTTACGAGCACGAGAATCGAAAATATTCCGTTGACGTGTTCCTCGGCGCGCTTCACGGCCTCGTTCTCGCGGAGACGGATTTCGACGCCGACGAAGAGATGGACGCGTTTCCGCCGCCGACTTTCGCCGCGCTCGACGTAACGCACGACGAACTATTCACCGGAGGCCGTCTCGTCTATTTAACGATTGACGAACTGCGCGCGCAGTTTAAAGCGCGCGTCGAGAAATGGGAGGGGCGCTGATGAGCACGCGCGGCGCAGGGTTGTTCGTAATCTTCATCGGCGTGGCGATCATCGTCGTCGGCCTGCTCGTCTACGCGGGCGCGCTCTCCTGGTTCGGACGCCTGCCGGGCGATCTCAGTTTCGGCGGCGAACGCACGCGCGTCTTCATTCCCATCACTTCGATGCTCATCGTCTCGCTCGTCTTGAGCCTCGTCATGTGGGTGCTGCGCCGCCTGTTCTGAAGTTTCAACGCGATGGCCTTCCTTATCCCTGGCGAGCAGATCACTTTGGAGACGCCGCATCCACCGGCGGAGGTCGCGGCGAAATAGGCCGGGCACGTCGAGCCTGATCCTCTCTCAATACGATGACCGACGCCGCTACACCTGCCATCTACACCATCGGACACGGACGCCACGCGTGGGCTGACTTTCTCGCGCTGCTCCGCGAGCACGAGATCGCGTTAGTCTGCGACGTGAGGAGCGCGGCGCGTTCGCGCTGGCCGCAGTTCAACGGGCGCGTGTTGGAGGCGAATTTGCGGGAGGCGCGGATCGGTTACGAGTGGCTGCCGGAATGCGGCGGCAAGGTGGTGGCGCCGCCGCAGGAACTAGCGCGCGGGTTGGAGCGAATCATGGAGTTGGCTGCGGAGATGCGCATCGGTTTGATGTGCTCGGAGTCTTATCCTTTAACGCGCCACAAGCAGCCGCGCGCGAACTGCCACCGCATCGGCCTGCTCGCGCCGCCCCTGCGCGCACGCGGCGCGCGCCTCATACACATCCTGCCCGACGGCGACACGCTCGAACTCGACGAGGCCGCGCTGCCTTCCATCTGGCACGCCGATTAAAAGTGTCCGTTGTCAGTAGTCAGTAGTCCGTTGTTTAGTGACCAGCACACAAGTTGCTAAAGATGAACTTGAACAACGGACAACTGACTACTGACAGTTCTCTATCCTTCGGCGGGAGACGGGAGTTCCGTGTGCGCGTAGCGTGCGGCATAGGCGCGTGCGAAGTGTGCGGCGAGCAGGAAGGCAAGGAGCATGATGGCGGCGGCTGTCCAGAAGGTGACGTAGAGCGAGCGGTCGCTCATCTCGTGGAGTCGCCCGTCTGCGCCGTAGGTCGAGATGGCGCTGTGGATGAGGAGCGCAGCAATCGTCGGGCCGACGGCGCGCGCCAGACTCGCGACCGATTGCGTGACTCCGAGCACGCCGCCCTGCTCGCCGCGCCCCACGCTTTTTGAAGCAAGCGTCTGGAGCGAAGGCGTCGCCAGAGAATTGCCGACCGCGAAAACCCCGCCGACCAGAAGCAGCATGGACACGCCCGTCTGCGGCCCGACGAGCGGGATCGCAAACAGGCTCATGGCGAACAGCAGCGCGCCCGCGAGCACGAGCGGCAACTCGCCGAACGCCTTGACCAGCCGCCCGATGAGTCCTCCCTGAATGAGCGCGCCGATGATGCCGACGTACATGAAAAGGTAGCCGTTGTGCGCCGCGTCGTAGCCGAAGCGATACATCGTAAAGAGCGCGAAGGAGGTCGTCATGATCGAGAAAGCGACGACGAAGAGGAAGTAGATGGCGAGGACGTAGGCGAGTCGCGGCTGGCGGATTGCGTCCACGAGTTGCGACCAGCGACCGGTTGCGGCGGACGTGCGCGCCGGATGATCCGGCGTCACGGTTTCGGGCAGGGTGAAATAGAGCAGGACGGCGTTAGCCAGTGCCAGCCCGCCCGCGAAGAAGAACGGCACGCCGATGCCCCACTGGCTGAGTATGCCGCCGATGGCCGGGCCGAAGATGAAGCCGAGGCCGAAGGCCGCGCCGATCAGTCCCATGCCTTTGGCGCGGTTTTCGGGCGTCGTCACGTCGGCGATGTAGGCTTGCGCGGTCGAGATATTGCCGCCGGTGATGCCGTCAATGATGCGACCGAGAAAGAGCATCCAGAGAGTTGTGGCGAAACCGAGAATGAGGAATCCGAGGCTTGTGCCGAGCAGACTGAAGAAGAGGATCGGTCGCCGCCCGTACCTGTCCGAGAGCCGGCCTAAGATGGGCGAGAAGATCAGTTGCATCACGGAGTAGGAGGCGAAGAGGATGCCGACCGTGCGCGGCGTCGCGTTGAAGGTTGTCCCTTCAACGTAATAAGGCAGCACCGGAATCACGATGCCGAACCCGACGAGGTCTATGAAGACCGTGATGAAGATGACCAGAAGCGGCGAGCGTTTCATAAAACAGTTTCAGGTTCCAGGTTTGAGGTTGAAGTTCCTGGTTCTTTAACTTGAAACCTGAAACCCGAAACTTGTAACCCTTCTTTACCAGCGGCGACGGCGCGGCGTTTGGAGCATTTCGTCTACGGAGAGTCGCCCGCCGCCCGCAATCAGCAGCGCGAGCGACATGCCGAGCAGCGCGACCGTGTACTCGATGCCGGAGTTGCTCAGAAAAAATCCGCCCTTCCAGTGGACGCCGAACATCGCCGCGAGCATCGTGCAGGCGATGAGAAACGCGCCGACGCGCGTTAACAGCCCGGTGAGGACGAGCGCGCCGCCGACGAGTTCGGCAAAAAGCGCCGCGCCCATCCACAACCACGCCGGGCGCATGAAGCCGAAGGGCGGCGGGAACGCCATGAACTTCGTCCACCCCGGCCCGCCCCACACGCCGAAAGCCTTCTGCGCGCCGTGTGCGATGAAGATGAGGCCGAGCGCGAGGCGAACGGGCAGCGTCACCCACGTGGCCGCCGTCGCAATCAAACTTTGGAACATCGAAAGAGTCCTTTCCGTTTTCAGTCAGGCCGCACCGCCGCTGCCGCCGGGAAGTCGTTTCGCGCTCGCCGGAGACCGGGGCGCGCACGACGAACGAAGGTAATCTGCGTCTCTCTGCGCGCCGCGACGTGTCTCCGCCGGCAATCCTCTCCGGCGTCTCCCCGCGCCCGCCCCTCTTTAGCTCAAACCTGCTTAAGCTGGTGCAACGCCGACAGTTTTATCATAGCTTTGCTTGCCGCGCACACCATCGAGGCCGGAGGGTAGAGGGAAAAGGGAGGGGTCAGGTGAAAGAATAAAGAAACGCGTCAGGCGTCGCATTGCCTTTTGACCTTTCCCCTTTCCCCCTTCCCCTTTTCCATGCTCTTTCTCTCTTCCCCTTTTCCCTTTCCCCCATTCTTGATCTACACTGCGCCGCGAACCCAACTTAACCATGAGAGTTTATTCCGTAATTCTATGAAAGACACCACCTCGCGCCAACTCGTCATCACGAATGTCCGCCAGGAAGGGCGCGAGATACGCTCGTTCGACATGCGGCCTGACACGCAAGGGGAAGGAGCGCGCGTCAGGTTTCTGCCCGGACAGGTGGCCGCGCTGCGCGCCGCAGGCGCGGAGCGTTCGTTCTACTACGCTTTCGCCAGCGCGCCGGAGGACGAGGAGTTGGAGTTTTTAGTCAAACGCGCGGGCGGCGACGGCGGCCAGACGCTCTACGATTCGCGTGCGGGCGACTCGGTGGAACTCACCGCCGTCGTCGGGCACGGCTTCCCGCTCGACGCGCACAAGGGCAAAGACCTCGTCCTGATCGCGATGGGCACGGGCGTCGCGCCCCTGCGCTCCACGCTGCGCCACGCCCTGCGCCGACCCGAAGACTTCGGCCAACTCATCGTCCTCTACGGCGCACGCACGCCCGACGATTTCTGCTACCGCGACGAGACCGAGACGTGGAAAGCTGCGGGCGTCGAACTCCGTCAGGTCATCTCCAAGCCCGACGGCTACGAGTGGGCGGGTTCGACCGGCTATGTCCAGTCGCTGCTCGACAACGTCCTGCCGGGTCTCTCCGAACCCGTCGCTTTAGTCTGCGGCTCGCCCGAAATGATCGCGCACACGCGCGACCGCTTGCACGAGATGGGACTCCCGCCCGAAGCCATCCTGACCAACTATTAAACGGCTCGGCAAAAAAATTACTTTCCGTTGATCCCATTCCACGCCCTTTTACGCGTTAACAATTGAGAGCGGTTTTTGCCCCGTGCCCCCGACTCCCCCGGGCGAAAACCGCTCTCCGCATTCCCTGATGAAAGAGGTGTTTCGCCCACACGCTCACGGGACGAATTATGCCGCCAATACCTGATACCCATTCTTAAGGAGACTAAGAGACCCCTCATGAAACGCTTGACCAGATTCGCATTCCTCGCCGCCATCCTCCTCGCCGTCACGCTCACGAACAGCTACGCGCGGCAGCAACAGCAGGCCACCCCCGAAGAACTCGGATTCAGTTCCCGCTACGTCACCCTCGACACGGGCATCCAGATGCACTACGTCGAGCGCGGGCGCGGCAAAGGACACGTCATCATCTTCCTGCACGGCTACACCGATTCGTGGCGCTCCTTCGAGCACAACCTGCCGCTCATCTCCGACAAGTTTCACATCTACGCGCTCGACCAGCGCGGGCACGGCGATTCCTCGCGCCCCGCCTGCTGCTACACGCAGGGCGATTTCTCCGCCGATGTCGCGGCCTTCATGGACGCGCTGAAGATCAAGAAAGCAACCATCGTCGGCCATTCGATGGGCAGTTTCATCGCGCACAAGTTCGCCGTCGAACACCCGCGCCGCGTCCGCCGCCTCGTGCTCATCGGCGGCTCGCCGACGATGTCGGGCAACGAGGTCGTCGCCGGTCTCAACGAAGTTGTACAGACGCTCCAAGACCCGGTCGCCCCGCAGTTCGTGCGCGACTTTCAGGCGAGCACTTTCGTCAACCCCATCCCCGCCGGGTTCCTCGACACAGCCGTCTCCGAGAGCCTCAAACTTCCGGCCTTCGTCTGGAAACAGACGCTCGCGGGGATGGTCGCCGAAGACCACACCGCCGAACTCAATCAAATTCAGGCGCCGACCCTCATCCTCTGGGGCGACAACGACGGCATCTTCTCGCTCCAGGATCAACTCGCGCTCGACACGCTCATCCCCAACTCGATCTTCAAGCGCTATACCGCCGCCATACTTCCTCCCGGCAGCCTCGACGGCGGGCACGGCCTTCACGTCGAGTTCCCGCAACTCGTCACGCGCGACATCGAAGCATTCGCCAGGTAGCTCCGCCAAAAGTATTCCCGTATAAACAAGGAGCGGGCGCCGGTTAACTCTAACCGACGCCCGCTAACGCTTCGAGACACACTTTCTACTCGCGCCCGAACGGCAACGGAAGCTGCGCTTCGCACACACGCTCCACCGCTACCTTGACGCAGAGGCCGCCCGCGCCGCGCCCGCCCCGCCTGATGTTTGTCCCGGTCGCTCCTGATGAAAAGTATTAGCGCCCGACGTTAACACTTCGCCCTCCCGGACGTTTATGTCTTTGGGGCTGATTTATCGCAGGGTCAGCTAGTACTGATTACAGACATCTACCAGGAGTTGATTGAGATATGATTAGAAAAACCCGTATATCTTTAACGACCGGATTTTTACTTTGCTCGCTGTCATTCATTCTTCTGCCGAGCGCGACCGCGCTGGCACAGAAAGGTTTGCCGCCGTTGATTGACCGTGAAATATTGTTCGGCAGCTCGGAAATCTCCGGGGCGCAGATTTCTCCCGACGGCAAGTTCATCGCCTTCCGCAAGCCCCACAAGGGCATAGTGAACATCTGGGTCAAACGCGCGGACGAGCCTTTCGCCAACGCGCGCCTGCTGACCAACGAGACGAGACGCCCGCCCAGGCAGTTTTTATGGAGTCGTGACGGCAATTTCATCCTGTTCACTAAAGATAAAGAGGGCAACGAGAATTACAACCTCTACGCCGTCAGCCCCGGCGAGCAGCCGCCGAGCGGGGCGGAAGTCGCCGTCGCGCGAAATCTCACCAATTCGGAGAAGGTCAGAACCATAATTTATAACGTGCCGCGCGCCGAGCCGGACGTGGTCTATGTCGGCCTCAATGAACGTGACCCGGCCTGGCACGACCTGTATAAAGTCAAAATCTCGACCGGCGAGCGCACCCTCGTTCGACAGAACACGGAACGGCTGACGGACTGGCTTTTCGACAATAAAGACGAATTGCGTCTTGCCATGCGCTCGACCAAGAGCGGCGACAGGGAAGTCCTCAGAGTGGACGCCGACGGCAAGTTCACGAAAGTCTATTCGTGCAACGTCTTCGAGACTTGCAGACTGAATAGCTTCCACAAAGACAATCGCCGCGTCTACATGATCTCCAACACAGGCGAAGCGGTGGACCTGGCGAGGCTCGTTTTGTTCGACCCCGAAACGGGCAAAGAGGAGGTCGTTGAATCCGACCCCTTGCGCCGTGTTGACCTGGACGGCGCAGCCTTCTCGGCGGTGACGGGCGAGCTGGTCTTCACGGGCTACTTTGACGACCGCCAGCGGCTCTATTTCAGGGACAAGGCTTTCGAGAAAGATTACAAGTTTTTGCAGAAGAAGTTCCCGAACAGGGAAATCTACTTTGACTCGGCCACCGCCGACGAGATGACCTGGCTCATCTCGACTGTCAGTGACACGGAACCCGGGGAGAAGTATCTCTTTGAACGCAAGTCGAAGAAGTTGGAATTGCAATACCGTATCCGTGAAAAGCTGCCGCGTGAAGCTCTCGCCGAAATGAAACCGATTCGCTACAAGTCGTCAGACGGGCTTGAGATTCCCGCCTACCTCACGCTGCCGAAAGGTCTTGCGCCGAAGAACCTTCCGACCATTATCCTCCCACACGGAGGGCCTTGGGCGCGCGAGCGTTGGGGTTACGACTCCATGTCGCAGTTCTTAGCGAATCGCGGCTACGCCGTTCTCCTGCCTAACTTTCGCGGCTCGACGGGCTACGGCAAGAAGTTTCTGGACGCCGGCAACAGGCAGTGGAGCGAAAGGATGCAGGACGACGTGACGTGGGGCGTGAAGTATCTGATTAGTCAGGGCATCACTGATCCCAAGCGCATCGGCATCATGGGGTCTTCCTACGGCGGCTATGCGGCGCTGGCGGGCGTCACCCTCACGCCCGACCTCTACGCGGCGGCGGTGTC
>DASQDV010000443.1:0-2896 GCA_035633995.1 Pyrinomonadaceae bacterium
TGCCATCAGCGCCGACGGCAAAACCATCGTCTTCGAGCACGATTTCGGTATCCATAAACTCGACGTGGGCAGTAAGCGCACGACGCCCATTTCGCTCGACATCGCCGCCGAGACGCAGGAGAGCTTGAGCGAGGTGCGCGATTACGCTTCGCAGGTTGACGACTACGGCTTAGCGCCCAACTCGCGCCGCATCGTCTTCTCGATTCACGGCGAAGTTTTCACTGCGCCCGTCGAAGAAGGCGACTTGCGCCAACTCACCGACAGCCCGTTCCGCGACCGCAACGTCGATTATTCGCCCGATGCCAAGTGGATCGCGTTTGTCTCCGACCGCAGCGGGCGCGAGGAACTCTACGTCGTCGCCGCCGACGGCGCGGGCGAGGCGCAGAAGCTCACAGACCTCGACGAACTCAAGTTCACTTACGCGTGGTCGCCCGACTCGACGCAGATCGCCTACACGGCTTCGGACAACAAGCTGCGCGTCGTCACGGTGGCAAGCAAACAGTCGAAGGAGATCAGCGCGTCGCGCTACGGCCAGATCGGCGCGCCCTCCTGGTCGCCCGACGGCAAGTGGCTCGCCTATTCCAAACCCGACTTTACGCGCACGACCGACATCTTCATCGCGCCTTCCGGCGGCGGCGAAGAACGTAAAGTGACGTTCGATTCCTTCACCGACACGGGCGCGCGCTTCTCGCCCGACGGCAAGAAACTCTACTTCCAGCGCGTCGAGCAGAGCAGCTTCAGTTCGCTCACCGCCGTGCACATCTATTCGATGACGCTCGAAAAACTCGAACGCGACCCCGACGACCCCGAAGAACGCGCCGAGCAGGAAGCCGCGCAACAACCTTCCGGCGAAGCGGGCGGCGCGGGAGCAGGCAGCGGCACAGGCGGCGCGGGTGCGGGCGCAGGCGGCGCGGCGCGACCGAAGCCGACGCCCAGGCCCGTACAGATTGACTGGGCGGGTCTCAAGCGGCGCACGCGCCAGTTGACGCGCATGCCTTTCGCCGTCACGAGCTACAACATCTCGCCCGACAGCAAATCCATCGTCTTCGTCACGAGTGAACCTTCGGGCGCGGCGGCGAGCATCCCCGTCATCTACTCGATTCAGGAAGACGGCAAGCGTCTGACGCGCATCACTGCGGGCACGCCGCCGACCGACGGCGCGGGCGGCGGTGGTGGCGGCGGTGTCGGCTTCGGCGGCGGCTTCACGAATTTGAACGTCTCGCGCGACAACCGCACGCTCTTTTTCCAGGAGGGTCAGGCGGTCTATTCCGTCTCGATGCCGCCGCCCGTCCCTGCGGGCGCACCGGCTTCGAGCGCGCCGCCTGCCACCACCGCTTCTGCCGCGCAGCGTCGCCGCATCACCTTCACGGCGAAGGTCAGGGTTGATCGTCCCGCCGAGTGGGCGGAGATGTTCGACGACGCGTGGCGCACGATGAAGTACCGTTTCTACGACGCGAAGATGCACGGCACGAACTGGGACGCGATGCGCGCCAAGTATCGCCCGCTCGTCGAGTACGTCGGCGACCGGCAGGAACTCCTCAACATCGTCAACGAGATGATCGGCGAACTCAACGCCTCGCACACCGGAGCCGCCCCGCCGCCCGGAGGCCGCGAGCCGGGCGCGGCGCAGACCGGACACCTCGGCCTCGAACTCGAACCGGACGCGCAGGCCGGACGCTATCGCGTCACGCACATCTACGAAGACGGCCCTTCGGATAAAGACTGGGTCAAGGTCGCGGTCGGCGATTACCTGATCGCGATTGACGGCAAGCCCGTGCGCGCGGGCGACGAATACTGGCAGCACTTGAACTATCGTCTCAACCGCAAGGTCGCCGTCACCTTCAACAACAAGGCGACGGACGAGGGCGCTTGGCGCACGCGGATCGAGCCGACCTCGATGGGCAACTACGGCCAACTGCGTTACGAGCGCTGGGTCAAGGAGCGGCGCGATCTGGTGACAAAACTCTCGAACGGTCGCGTCGGCTACATCCACATACAGGCGATGAACCAGCCCTCCCTGCGCAAGTTCGAGAAGGAACTGCGCGAGTATCGAGACAAGGAGGCGATGGTCATAGACCAGCGCTGGAACGGCGGCGGCAACATCGAACAGGAGTTGCTCGGCATACTCGTCCAGCGCCAGTATCAAGTCTGGCAGCCGCGCGGCACGGAAGCGACGACGCGACCGTTCAGCGGTTTCTTCGGCCCCAAAGTCGTCCTGCAAAACTGGCGTTCGGCCTCAAACGCCGAGATGTTCCCGGCGGGCTTCCGCGCGCTCGGCTTAGGCAATGTGATCGGCACGCCGACGCCGGGCGCGGTCATCGGCACGGGCAGCTCTTCCCTGATTGACGGCTCGACCGTGCGCACGCCGGGCGTCGGCGTCTATCTCGCCGACAAACAGCAAACCAACATGGAGAACACGGGCGTGCGCCCCGACATCCTCGTTGACAACACGCCTGAAGATACCCTCGCGGGGCGAGACCGCCAGATCGAAGTCGCCGTCGAAGAACTGCTCAAGCAACTCCAGAGCGGCGGCAGGCAGATCGCGGACAGGTAAGCGCAGGCCGGAAGTAAAAAGATAGAAGGCACAAGCGGCGACGGAAGGCTTACGAGCTTTCGTCGCCGCTTGTGCCTTCTCTTTTTGCGCGCCCGTTGGCCTTTCCACTTCCTGTTCCCGAACCTTGCGGCCAACTACCGCGCGTCGGCTATCGGGCGGCGCATTGGACGAACTGTTAGTGAAGTGTTGGTGAAGCGGCGGCGCGCTTCTGTCGGTAGAGAGATGAGAGCATAAAAGGCCGTCCCGCTCTGGCTTTTACAGTCGAAGGCGAGCTAGAATGTGCGCGCGGGCATCCCCTGACCGCACTAAGGTTTGGCCACCTCTGGAAGACCGAACCGCTTT
>DASQDV010000444.1:0-6156 GCA_035633995.1 Pyrinomonadaceae bacterium
CCCGACGCCATCCCGCGCGCCGACGGCTTCCTGCTCGAACTGCAACGCACGAACGGCCATTACCGCGTCGGCGATTTCGACCGCTCGCTGCGCCTGACGCACAACGGCGCGCTGCTTGCCCCCGCCGCTGCCATCGAAGACGGCGACATGGTGCGCATCCCCGACACCGATTTCGTACTCCAATTCTTCCCCATCACACAGCCGCCCGCGCTCGTCGCCAACCGCCGCGCGGACGTTCAAGTCGCGCCCTTCATCGCAAACGCGGCCATCGAGTCGGCAGCCACCACGCGGCGCGACGATGCCAAAGTCTTCCTGCGCGAGTTCACGCGCGAACTCATACGCGAGATCAACCTGAGCACGAAGATCATCGCGCTCCTGATCACGGTCGCGCTCGTCGGCGGCGTGCTCTATTTCGGGTTCGCGGGCTTCAAGGAGTTGAAGCAGAGCCGCCGCCACATCGAAGAACAGAACGCGCAGATCGCGCGGCTGAACCAGAAGATGGGCGAGTCGCAAAATCAATTCGAGGAAGTCAACCGCTCTAACAAAGACATCATCAACAGCCTCTCACTCGCGCCGAAGATACGCAGCGAATACGGCAACGGCGTCTGCCTGCTCTCCGGCACGTACATCTTCGTCGAGACGGGGACGGGACGCCCGCTCCGCTACCCGCAGCGTCAAACGGCGTCCGAGGCCGATGCGGAGACGGACGGCGCCGACGGCGCCGAAGCCGCCGCGCAGAGCGACGCGTTGACGCCCGAAGGGACGGGCGCGGTCGCGGAATTTCTTTACGTCGGCACGGGCTTTCACGTCGGCGGCGGGTACGTGTTGACGAACCGCCACGTCGGGGTCGAGCCCTGGGTGGCCGACGAGCGCTCGATGGTCTTGAGCAGCACCGTGAGCGGCAAGCCGCGCCTGACGAAACTGGTCGCCTACTTCCCCGGCCACACGCAAGCGTATCCTTTGAAGTTCAAACAGGCTTCGGCGCGCGACGATCTGGCCGTGCTCTTTTTCGACACCGGCGCGAAACCCAATGATATTCCCGTGCTCCCGATTGACGACAACTCGGACGCGGCGGGCGTGGGCAAAGCGGTCGTCATGATGGGCTACCCGTCGGGGCCGGATCGCATCCTCGTCTCGCTGCCCGAAGATGAGGCCAACAACATCAAGCAGCGTTTCGGTTCATCGGTAGACGTGCTCGTCAATCATCTCTCCGAGCGTAATTTGATCAAGCCGTTCACGACGCAAGGCCACATCACAGATTCGCAGACGCGCCGCATCATCTACGACGCGCGCACCGCCGAGGGCGGATCAGGCGCGCCGCTTTTCGGCCAATCCGGGCGCGTCATCGGCGTCAACTTCGGCATCTTTGAAGGGTTGCCCGACGCGAATTTCGCCGTCCCCGTGCGCTATGCGGTGCCGCTCCTGGAACGCGCCGGTTGGAAGCCCGCCGCGCCTCCCGCCGACGCGGCCGTTCCGACGGCAGCGGCGGCAGGCGAAACCACCGTCAAGGATTCGCGCACGACGACGACAACAACGACCGCGCAGCCCAATCAATCGCGTTGACTTTTACCGGCGTGCAAAACCTTCGCGCGGCATGCTCCGTGCGACGCGCGGCTCACAGTGACAGTTGAGAAAGTGTCATAACCGAAGGGCTGACGGCGCGCTTCGTTCTTAAACTCGACATGGTCGCAAGTTTTTGACAGGCCGCCCGAAGGCAAAGTAACCTTTCGCTTTTTTTGCGCGTCGGCACTGCTTGCGGCGTGCGCCGCTCGGTCGCGGCCATTCAATTTCCCGTTTGGAGTTCGACTAAACTTTTGTCTGCCAACGCCGCAACCGCCGTCACGGCGCACATCAAACCCGAACTGTTCAGCGGGCGCGACGAGCGCGCTCTCAGCCGTGCGCTCGTCGTCTCGGTGCTGGTCTTGATCGTGGCGGCGGGCTTCGGCTTTCGCGTCTCCGGCCTCGGCGCGGAAGGACTCAGCGAAGACGAATTGAACAAACTGCGCGCCGTCGCCGAATACCGCACCAGAGGTCTGACTTCGACAAACGGCGAGCACCCGTTTCTGATGAAGGCTTTGATGACGGCCAGCGTGATGGGTGCCGAAAGATGGAACGCGGTCGTCAGTCGCCCCACGCTTCGCGTCTCGGAAGAGACGGCGTTGCGCCTGCCCGCCGCTTTATTCGGCGCGTTCACGTCGCTGTTGATTTATCTGGTGGTGTCGGAGTTGTTCGGCACGGCGACGGGTCTCATTGCGGCGGCGCTGTGGGCTTTCGATCCGACCGGGATCGGTTTTAACCGCATCGCCAAAGAGGACTCGTTTCTACTCTTCTTTTTTCTGCTCGCCAACGTCTTCTGGCTGCGCGGGCAGCGCGCGGCGGAGTCGGGCGCGGCGCGACCGGAAAAATATTACTGGGCTACGGCCGTCGCGTTCGGCGCGATGCTCGCGTCGAAATACATGCCGCACCTGCTCGCGATCAGCGCCGCCTACTACTATATCTTTCAGGGCATCCCCGCGACGCGCTGGCGCATGGGCAAGCGCAAGTGGCTTATCTTTTTCGCCGTGATGGGCGCGGCCTTCCTCGTCTGCAACCCCACGATTTTGTTGCCGGGCACATGGCGCGAGATGCGAATCTTCGCGGGCGAGCAACGCATCGGCCATGACGCCTACGAGTTCATGGGGCAACTCTATCGCAACCAGATGACGCTCTGGCTCAAAGGTTCGCCCTGGTATTTCTACTACGCGTTCATGGCCTTCAAACTGCCGCTGGCTGTCGTCGCGGCCTTCCTCGTCGGGCTGCCGCTGCTGTTCGCGAAGCGGCTCGGCGACGGGCGCTATTTCGTCTTCTTCTGGCTTTTCTTCTGGTTCTTCCCCTTCCCGCTGCTCGGCGGAAAATTTACACGCTACTTTACGATGGCTCTGCCCGTCGTACTGATCACGGCGGCCATCGGCATCAACGCACTCGGCCAATGGCTCGCAGAGGCGTTCGGGCGTTGGCGCAGCGTCGCGGCGTCGGGCGCGACACGGGGCGGCTACGTGCAAGCGTCCATCGCCCTGCTCTTTATCGCCGCTTCCGCTTACGCGTCGGCGGGCGCGATGCCGCATTATCGTCTCTACACGAACGCGCTCGGCGGCGGGCAGGCGCGCGCCGGAACTTATTTCCCGCATGACGAATTTTACGACGCGAGCGTGCGCGACGCGGCACGCCACATCGCCGCGCTGGCGCGCCCCGGCGCACGCGTCGCCAGCGAAGCGCCTGAACTTTTAACGCATTACGCCGCGCACGCCGGACGAACTGACCTCGCCTCCGTCTCGCTCTCCGACCGCGCGGCTTTACAGAACTTAACTGTGGGCGACTTTGTCGTCGTCGCGCGCGGGCGGCGTTATTTCAGCAACGATGCGTTGATTGCAAAACTCGGCGCAAACACCACGCCCGCCGTAACACTTTCGCTCGCGGGCGTCGAGTCCGTGCGCATCTACCGGTTGGACGAAAACGCTCTGCGCGCGCTGTCCGAAATCGTGAAGCGTTAATCGCGCGTGATGGCAACGGGCGCTCGCGCAAATCGCATCGGAAGGCAAATCCGCCCGGAGAGCTTGTAAACATATGTGGTCGCTACGGCGTCAACAATAAGGCGACCGGCGGCGGCGTTTGGAAGGCATCTTTATAAATTTCGGCACAGGGGTTGCAATTCAAGGCTCGCGAAGTTCGTTGCAGAGTTATTCGATGCGTGCGCGGGGCGCGTTCGATCACATTTCGAGCCGGGGAAGGCGCAGTTAAATTGCTCCAGAAGGAGTGGGTTTATGAGCACAAAAGGTAAACGCACAAAGGCATGAACTATGTGATCTCGAATTTGAGAGCGCGGCAAACTGCCTGCATGATTTTCGCTCTCCTTCTCCTCCAACTGCCCGGCGCATCTCCCTCTGCCGTCGCGCAGACCGCAGCCGTCTCTGCCGACGCCAATCGCACGCAAATTTCACTGCCGGGTTTTCGTCTCGAACGCACCTCCGTCGCGGGCGGCGCGGAACTCTTAACCGTCTTCGGCAGCCTTGACGGACTCTCGCACGAACGCGAGCGTGAAATTCCGCTCGTCAGCATCCTGCGTGACACGCTCGGCGACGAAGCGACCGAGAACGACCGCCTGCGCTACGTCTGGATGCACACCTACACGCGCCCCTCCTTCGGGCAGCGCGCGGCATCGGCTGTGCCGTTTCTCTACAAACGCGTCGGCAACAAAAAACGCGCGGGCGCGACGACAAAGCCGCCGCCGCACATACTCGACCTCGCCGGGACAAAGCGCGATGTCTGGCACCGTCTCTTCCTGAACGCGCTGCAAACGCTCGTCTTCAATTCTTACGGCTTCACCGTCAAAGCCACGACGCACACCTACCGCCACAACGCAGACGATTATCGCAAGGCGCACATCATCCGCGCGCTCGCCGTGCTCACGCTTTACCAGTCCGAGTCGGGCATGCAGTCGGTCTTCGCGCCGCACGAGTTGAAAGAGATACAGGCGCGCCTGATGTTGTCGCAAAAAACTTTCGGCGGCCTGATAGACGACCTCTATCTCGGTCGCGTCTACGACAAGCAAAATTCCCAGTGGCTCGACACGCGCGGTCACAACTGGGAACTCCTGCGCCAGCGCGCCGAAGCCGAGGGCTTACATTTCGAGCCGCTCGTTTTGCCCGACGGCAACACCACACACGCGCTTCTCTGGGTAGCGCGCGCCGACCTTGAAACGAATCGCGGGCGACGCTTCGACAAACGCTTTCTCAACCTCGACAACCCTTGGAGCGACAGACGCCTCCTGCGCTGGCAGGGCTACGCCGAGACGAGATATTTCGATTCCGAGAAGCGCCGCGCGACGGCGGATGCGCCGGGCGCTCGCGCCGTCGAGATGATTCCGCTCGCGCTCTACGGGCTCGATCACCCGAAGATTCCGATCCTGCTGATAGACTTCCGCGACAATCTGAATCCGAAGCGACGCGAGATGTCGCAGCGCGTCTTGCAGGACGTGGCGCGCACCACGCTCGGACTCTCACAACTCGACATGCCCTATTTTCTGGGGCGGGCCGTCTACGATTTCGTCACCGACCGGCGCGGCATGGACGTGAACCAGCCCTCGCGCCTGCGTGCCTATTCGCAACTCAAATTGCTGCTCGCGCTCGACGCCTCGCTCGACCCCGCGCTCCGCAACGAACTCACACGGAAACTCGAACGCGTCTCGCTCAACCCGCTTGAAAACGACACGGACGCCGAGGCGCGTCTCGCACGCGAGCAATACGCCGCGCTGCTCGATTACGCGCGCCGCCCGGAGCGCGGGCTCGCCGCCACACTCGAACGCGACCGCCGCGCCGAACTCACGTCGCTCGTCCATTCGCGCGCCGAGAGAGTCCTCCTGCGTGTTGCCAACGTCGCCACCTTCGGCCTCTACACGCACCGCGAGCGCCGCGACGCGCCCGGCGCCGAACCGCTCGCCACGCTCGACGCCGCGCGCCGCCTCGCCTATCACCGGCAATTCTTGCGCGAAGTCGCGCAGACGAGCGCAGAGGTCGAAGTGCAATGGAATATCGAGGACGTGCGCCGCTCGCTCGCATACGTCAACGAGCACGGCCAGCGCGCCGACGGCAAAACGGCGGCGGCCATCGGCCACATCTTCGCGCACACCAAAGATGAAGAGACGCAAAAACTCTGTCTCTCAAGCCTCTACCGCATCAACAACGAAACGGCGAAGAACGCACTCGTGCGCATCTACCGCGACGCGCCCGAAGACGCGCGCTGGCGCGCTCTGAGCGCGCAATATCTACGCCAGGCCGCGCGCGAATCGCAGCGCATCTCCAACAAGGACGCCAGATTCATCAACACCATCTCGGCGGCGGAAGGCCAGTGAGCGAGCCAATGTACGAGCGGAACGCCACAGCGCAACGCGAGCCGCAGGGCGCACGCCGCCCGGAGAGAGCACACGCCCCGGCATCCGCGCCGCGCTGCAATCTCAGCGCACCCCGCCGCATGCCGCGCACGCTTCTCCATCGTTCGTTGATGTTCCTCGCGTGCGTGTGCCTCTTGCTCGTCGGCGAAACTTCTTTCGCACAGGCGCGGCGTCTGGTCGTGGTTAAAGTTGACGGGCTATCGCAGGCGACTTTGGATCGCTTCGTCGTC
>DASQDV010000445.1:0-5790 GCA_035633995.1 Pyrinomonadaceae bacterium
TTTCACCGCCATCCCGCCCGACACTTACCGCGTTGACGTGGAATCGGGCGGCTTCAAGAAATCCTCCGTCTCGGACGTGCGCGCGCTCGTAGACACGCCCGTTGACGTGGACGTGCAACTCGAAGCGGGTCTCGCGTCCGAAACCGTCACGGTGACGGCCTCGACGGACGCCCCGCTCAACACCACCGACGCCACCATCGGCAATGCCTTCGAGTCGCGCCGCATCTCGGAACTGCCCCTGAACGCGCGCAACGTCGTCGGCCTGCTCTCGCTCCAACCCGGCGTCACGCGCGGCGGCTACGTCAACGGCGGGCGCGCCGATCAGGCCAACGTCACGCTCGACGGCGTGGACAACAACGAACAGCAGCGCGGCCTCGATGTCGTCACAGACGAGGCGTTCGCCTCCGTCCTGCGCTCGACGCCCGACTCCTTGCAGGAGTTCCGCGTTATCACCACGAACGCGAACGCCGAGCAGGGTCGCTCCTCCGGCGCGCAGGTGTCGCTCGTCACCAAGTCCGGCACGAACGAATCTCACGGCTCGCTCTACGAGGTCCACCGCAACACCGTCACCACCGCGAACGACTTCTTCAACACCGCGGCGGGCAGCTTCGGCCCCAACGATTTCGCCGTGCAGACGGGCGCGGCGCGCGCAGGCGACCCGCGTGCCCCGCGCCCGCAACTGCTGCGCAACGTCTTCGGCGGCTCAATCGGCGGCCCGATCAAGCGCGACAAGGCGTTCTTCTTCTTCAACTACGAAGGCTTCCGCGAGGCTTCGGAATCGCCGGTCGTGCGCGAAGTGCCGCTGCCGACGCTCGGGCAGGGCATCGTGCGCTACTTCACGGCCAATGGTTCGAGCGATGCCGGTTGCCCTGCGGGCACGCCGGCAGGCGTCAACTGTCTGACGCCCGCCGAAATCAATGCCGCCTACACAGGCATCTACGGCGCGTCGCCCGGCCTTAACCCGGCGGCTCTGGCCGTGCTCGCCGACGCCGCGCGCCGCTACCCCGTCAACGACGCCAGCGTGGGCGACGGACTCAACACCGGCGGCTACCGCTTCAACGCCAAGACGCCCTCGAACCTGAACACCTACATCGCAAGGATGGATTTCAACATCAGCGACCGCCAGACGCTTTTCCTGCGCGGCAATTACCAGCACGACACCGTCACGAAGAACAACTACAATGCCACCGACTGCTCGGACGGCATCCAGTGCTTCCCCGACACGCAGCCTTTGACGATCTGGAATCACCCCTACGGCATCGCCGCCGGTCACACTTGGACGGTGAGGAACAACCTCGTCAACCGTTTCACCTATGGCCTGACGCGCACAGCCTTCAGCGACTTCGGCGACCCGACGCTGCCCGGCGGCAACGGCAACTTCACCACCTTCCGCTTCATCTACCGCCCGACCGGCTTCCGCAACACGCTGTTCCGCACCACGCCGGTCAACAACCTTGTCGAAGACCTTTCGTGGATCAAGGGCAACCACACCTTGCAGATGGGCGGCAACGTCCGCTTCATACGCAACAACCGCACCTCGTTCGCCAGCGCCTTCGACGAAGCCGTCATCAACCCTTCCTGGTATGACTTCTCCGGCGCGGTGCTGACGCGCGACTCCTACGGGTCGAACGCTTCGCTCTTTCCGAGCGTGCGCGTCCGCAGCGACCTGCGCGATGCGCTCGCGGCGGTCATCGGTCGCTACTCGCAGTACACGGCCAACCTCACCTACAACCCTTCGGGCGAGTTGGCTCCGGCGGGCACGCCGACCAAACGCACCTTCGCCACCGAAGAGTACGAACTCTACTTTCAGGACTCGTGGCGCATGCGCCCCAGCCTGACGCTCAGCTACGGCCTGCGCTGGTCAACCTCCACGCCCGTCTATGAAAAGAACGGCGTGCAGGTCAAACCCGTCCAGAGTCTCGGCGAATACTTTCTGCGCCGTCAGGAATCGGCCTTCAACGGCACGCCTTTGAACGACCCGATCACGGTTGACCTCGCCGGGCGCGAAAACGGGCGCGCAGGCTACTACAAACAGGACTGGAACAACTTCGCGCCGTCAATCGCCGTCGCATGGTCGCCCGACTTCGGCGACAACTTCTTCGGGCGGCTCATCGGTCGGCAGGGGCGCTCGGTCATTCGCGGCGGCTTCCGCATGACCTACGACCGCATCGGCAGCCAGATCGCCGCCAACTTCGATCTCAACTCGGCGCTCGGCTTCACTTCCGGGCAAACCATCGGCGCGAACACCTTCAACGTCAGCGACAACCTCGCCCCTCTCTTCACCGGTTTCAGCCCGAACGTGCGCGGCTTCGAAATCGCGCCGGGCACGATCACGCCGCGCATACAGTTCCCTTTGACCCTGCCCTCGGACGAAGCGCAGCGCATCGAGCAATCGCTCGACGACACCCTCACCACGCCGCACAACTACAGCATCAACCTCTCCTACGGGCGCGAGTTGGGCAAAGGATTCTCGTTCGAGACTTCCTACGTCGGGCGCATGGCGCGCAACCTCCTCGCCGCGCGCGACATCATGCACCTCAACAACATACGCGACCCGCAATCCGGCATGACGTGGTATCAGGCCATCAACCGGCTCATCGATCACCGCTACGCGATGACGCCGCTCGAAAGCATCCCGACGCTCGCCTACTTCGAGAACCTCTTCCCCGGCGCTGCCGAGTTCGCCGTCGGCGACCCCTCGCTGACCAACACGCAGGCCATCTACCTCCTGCTCGCGCGTCCCGAAGTCGGCGGCTTCGACATCACCGACTACACTTTCATCCAGACGTTTCTGGACGATCAGCCCGTCGCGCGTTTCAACAACACCTTCTTCCACCCGCAGTATGCCGCGCTCTCGACCTTCTCGACGATTGCGCGCTCGAACTTCCATTCGGGACAGTTCTCCCTGCGCCACCGTTTCCGTAACGACGTGGCGTTCGACTTCAACTACACGCTCTCGCATTCGCTCGACAGCGCATCGGGTCTTCAATCCTCGACCGCCTACGACACGGCCTTCATCGTCAACGCGCTCGACCCCGATCAGAACTATGCCAACTCCGACTTCGACGTGCGCCACGTCATCAACGCCAACTGGCTCGCTTCAATCCCGCTCGGACGTGGCCGCCGCATCGGGCGCGACATGAACCGCTTCGCCGACGCCATTGTGGGCGGCTGGCAGATGTCTGGCATCTTCCGTTGGAATTCGGGGCTGCCGACGGGCGAGCCGATTCAGGCCGACCGCTGGGCGACGAACTGGAACAGGCAGTCGAACATGGTGCGCGTCTGCGGGGCTAACTCGTCCATCACGCGCAACGGCCCGGACGGCGTGCCCAACCTCTTCCGCAACCGCGAGGCGGTTTTCCGCTGCTTCCGCGAGCCGCGTGCGGGCGAAGTGGGCGACCGCAACATCCTGCGCGGCGAGGGCTACGTCTCGCTCGACCTCGGGCTGTCGAAGAACTTCCGGCTGCCCTGGGAAGGCCACAACTTACAGTTCCGCTGGGAGGTCTTCAACGTCACCAACACGCAGCGGTTCGCCAGCGCGAGCCTGCTCGGCTTCGGGTTCTCGCCCGATCCGTTCCTGCCTGACCCGGACAGCGGCCAGCCGCTGTCGCCCCCGTCGGACTTCGGCAAGTACACGGCCACGCAGACGCCTCTGAACGAACCGCGCGCCGGGCGCGTCATGCAGTTCGCCCTGCGCTACACCTTCTAAACCTCGCGCGTCACAACGCGAACGCGTTTCACACATGGGCTGGGGCTTCGGCTCCAGCCTTTTTTTTGCCGGCGCGGCGGGCGAACGTCCTCCCCGCCATTTACCATTTAACGTTTACGATTTACGATTGAACGCGATGAGCGAACGCATCTACCGCGACCCCGTGCACAACATCATCCGCCTGCGCACAGACACGCGCGAGGGGCGTTTGCTCGTGCGCCTCATAGACGCGCCGGAGTTCCAACGCCTGCGCCGCATCAAGCAACTGGGGCTTGCGCTCTACACCTATCAGGGCGCGGAGCATTCGCGCTTCGCGCACTCGCTCGGCGTGCTGCATTTGATCACGCGCGTCCTCGACCGTCTCGGCGAGAACTACCGGATTGACGAAGAAGATCGCGCGGCGGCGCGCGCAGCGGCGCTCCTGCACGACATCGGGCACGGCTCGTTTTCGCACGTCATGGAAAACGTGCTCGGCTTTCACCACGAGGCCTGGACGGTGCGCGCCGTGCTTTCGGAAGAGACGGAGATCAACCGGGTGCTCCGCGACTTCTCGGACGCGCTCCCGCGCCGCGTCGCAGACATCATCGAGGGGAAATTCCAGCCCGCCTTCCTCGCGCAACTCGTCTCCTCGCAACTCGACGTGGATCGCATGGACTACCTTTTGCGCGATTCGCTGATGACCGGCGCGAAGTATGGCATCTACGATCTCGAATGGATCATCAACGCGCTCGCCGTAGACGAGGAGAACGACCGCATCTACGTCGCCGCGCGCGGCCTCTACGCCGTCGAGGAATATTTACAGGCGCGTTACTACATGTTCCGTCAGGTCTATTTCCATCGCACGCTGCGTTCGGCGGAGGCCGTCCTGCGTTCCGTCCTCAGGCGCGCGCTCGAACTCGTCGCGGCGGGCGAGGAGGTGTGGTGCGCGCCCGGTACGGCCTTCGAGAAAGTCCTCAATCGCCAGGCGCTCACGCTCGAAGACCACCTTGAGATGGACGACTCCGACGTGCTCTTTCACCTCAAACAGTGGCGGCGCGCCAAAGACACGGTCTTAAACGATCTCAGCCACCGCTTCGTCGGTCGCCGCCTCTTCAAAGCGATTGATCTCGACATGCCCGCCGAAGAACGCGCGCAGTTTCTCGCGGAGGCGCGCGCCTGCGTCACGCGCGCGGGCTTCGAGCCGCGTTTCTACTTCATCGAAGACCACGCGGGCGACGTGCCCTACTACAACTACTACACGGCGGAGGGCGCCGAGCCGAAGGCGCGCATCTACGTCGAAGACGGCTACGCGCGCCCCTCAATACGCGAGATCAGCGAAGTCAGCGGCGCGGTCAGGGGCTTGCAACGCTACCGGCTCGACCGCGTCTGCTTCCCGCCCGAAGTCAAAGAAGAAATCTACGCGCTCTATCACGCCGCCACGCCCGCCCCGACCCGCGCGGTCGAAGTCGGAGACTAAAGAAACGCGGAAGCAGGAACGCAGCAACGATGAAGTAAAAGCAGGAGACAGAATTCAGCATGCAGAAGTCGGAAGAAAACCTGAACGGGTCTTCATTCCGATTCCTGTATGCTGTCTTCTGTCTTCTCCTTCATCGTTCCGCGTTTCTTATTTGATCGCTTTAATGCTCGCCGGTTTGGCGAAGAGAGTGTCGGGGATGGCGGCGTTGAACTCGACCGAGTTGTAGTTGATGCGGCTCGATTGCACTCCGCCGCGAAAGTGGTCGATGACGAAGGGCACGGTCAAGCCCGAGATGATTTGGTAGCTGGCGAAGCGATCTTCTTCGGTCACTTCCTCGCCTTCGGCGTTCTTCCGCTTGTAAAAAGTTTTGGCGGGCAGGCCGTCCTTCGCGCCCAACTCGTAGTCCACCGTGAAGCCGTCGGGGTAAGTCAGCCGCACGGCCTCGTTGCGTTTGGCGAGTCCGGCCTCGTGCCGCCCTAGATATGTGAGCCGCGCGCCTTCCTTGCGCCACCAGCCGCGCAGCAGGTTGTCCGTGCTCGTGCGCATGGCGAGGCGAAAGTCTTCCAACTGTTCGGGCTTCATGTCCACCAGCGACTGCGTCGAACTCTCGTAGAGCCAGCCGCCG
>DASQDV010000446.1:0-6234 GCA_035633995.1 Pyrinomonadaceae bacterium
GGACGCGAAATTTTTATACGATTGGCAGATAACCGCCTTGCAAGCTCAATTGAATCCGGTCAGGATTGACGAATCTCTGATGCGTTCATACGCCGGAACTTATCACGGAGAATACGGACAGAGAAAAATCACCTTCGAAAATGGGAAGCTTTTCTCACAGCGTGCAGGCGGCACGAAATTAGCGTTGATTCCTCTGGGTGCGGGTCTTTTCACCTATGAAGGAAGACCTGAGTTAAGACTGAAAATTGTTGTTGAAAATAACCGCGTGACCGGTCTCTAGAGCATCGCCAACGATGGCTCGCAGATCGATGAAACCAGAGACAAAGACGATAATTAATCACTGATTACAGCCGTGCGTGCCGTTGTTCGGTGGCGGGGCATCGGAAATGCCCGCAGACTGTGAATCACCTAAGTGGTCTCGGCGGCAGTGTTGCAAAAACTAATTCAAAGCGCAGAAGGTCATGAGCGACTCTTTCTCAAGCGGCCATCTGGAACAGCGAAGCGACGAACTTCGCCTGACCCGGTGCATTACTCCCTGCTAATCTTTTGACCTGACCCTTTCTTATCATGTGCATCGCTTCAATGCCTTCCAAGGTTCGCTCCGCTGTGTGGAAGCTCTTGAAGCATTGAGACGCGCGCACCTTCTTTTTGACGAAGCAGTGATCCTGTTCGATCACATTGTTCAGATACTTCACGCGCCGCCGTTTGCAATCACGGGGCACAACTCGCTCCTCTTGTGAGGTGCTGAATGCTTCAGGGTAGGCGGCGTTCTTATCCACCGAGATAGAGAACGGGAGCCGGCGATGCTCGGCTCTCAGCAACTTCTTAAAGAACCTTTTTGCCGCAGAAACGTCGCGTTTCGCTGAGAGCATGAATTCAATCGTTTGTCCTTCTTTATCCACTGCACGATACAAATACTTGCAGGTCTTCCCGACTTTGATATAAGTCTCATCTACTCGATAAGATGTGCCGCTCATCTTCAAATGTTGGCGGATTCTCTTGTTGATTTCTGGAGCATATCTCTGAACTCAACGGAACACGGTCGTGTGCTCAACATCGAGTCCGCGTTCGTGCATCATCTCTTCGACATCTCGATAAGAAAGCTGATAGCGACAGTACCAACGGACGCAGAGCAAGATGACATCCGGGGCATAGTGGCGCCACTTAAAGGGGGAGGAGTTATGCTTCATGAAGAAACCTGAGGAGACGGATTGAGAGAACTTGAGGGAGGGATAATACCTGAATAACTATTCTTGCAACCCTGCCGAAATAAGTGTGGTTACAGCCCTGCCTGAACGTTATGCTCTTTAAGAATTTTCTTGCCTCAAAATAATCTTTGCAACACAGTCAGTTGATTCGCTTTCTACGGTATATTTGACATCCGCCTCTGTGCTGCGATAGTGTAAATTTATTCCTACAGCAACCTACCATCTGGCGCTTTGTACGCCCCGCGGGTGCGCGACCCTTGCATCTTTAACCACACAGGATAAAGAAGGCCGACCCTTCTAGATGCATCAACTCTCGCGTCGCCATGATGCCGACTATCACCAAAAACTCAGACGGATAATGCCAGGAACTGTCAACTGGCGACTTCCATCTAAACAACCATACTTCAAGGAGGATCTCTTGACGCAGCGCCATCGCAGATTCATTTTCATCGCCTTCATAACGCTCGTGCTAGGCTTCTCGACCTCGCAGGTCGCCTTCGCACAGGGCAGCCCCAATCTCATCATCAGCGAGTTCCGCACCTTCGGCCCGACCGGCGATTGCGACGAGTTCATCGAGATTTACAACGCGTCGAACAACCTCTACGCCGTGCAAACCGCCGATAACTCGCCCGGCTTCGCCGTCGCACAGTCGAACGGCAGCGTCCTGTTCGTCATCCCGAACGGCACTGTCATCCCGGAGCGCGGCCACTACCTCGCCGTCAATAACGGTGGCGGCGGCTGCACCGGCTCTTTCAGCGGCAGCGCGTACCCGGCGGGCAGCCCGGCGGCGACCGCCACGGGCGACGACACACTGAACGGGGACATCGCTACAAACGCCGGGATCGCTCTCTTCAACACGTCGAATCAGGCGGGCTTCAACATGACCAACCGCCTCGACGCCGTTGGCCCGACCTCCGAAACCAACCCCATCTACGTTGAAGGCACGGGCTACCCCATATTTTCGGCCTCCCTGAGCGGGAACCTGGGCGTCAACTACAGCATCTTCCGCAACGCGCAGAGCGGCGTGCCGGTGGACACCACTAACAACGAGACGGACTTCCAGACCGCCGACATCAACGGGACGAATTTGTGCAGTTCGACAATCAACTTCCGTTGCCAGCGGCTCGGTGCGCCCGGCCCCGAAAGCCTCTCGTCGCCCGTCCAGCGCAACGCCACCATTAAGGCGTCGCTCGTGGATACGCAGTGCGCGAGCATCACCGTCAACCCGACGCTGCCGAGCGCGTGCCGCTTCGAGCGGCGCACGGGTGCCGGGTCTGGCTACGGCTCATCGCCCACATCGACGGGCACGATCTCCATCCGCCGCCGTTTCACCAACACGACGGGAGCACCCGTCACGCGGCTACGCTTCCGCATCGTGGACATCACCACTTTTCCCGCGCTGTTCGGCACGGCTGACCTGCGGGCGATCACTTCTTCGCAAGTGGCGGCCACCTGCCAGAGCGAGGGCGGCACGCCGCACCTCTGCTCTGATAATCCCACTACGATAACCAACATCGAGGGCACGACGCTCGAGACGGACGCGCGCGGCCAGTCGAACGGCGGCGCGTTCAACTCGACACTCTCGCTCGCCACCCCGCTCGCGGCGGGTGCGAGCGTTAACGTGCAGTTCCTTCTCGGCGTCGAGCAGAACGGCTCGTTCCGCTTCTTCATCAACGTTGAGGCCCTGCCCATGCCCGCTGCCTCGCCTTTTGCGGGGGCCACGAAAGCTCCAGCGACTGCCAAAGCCGGGCGCGCCGCCAAAGATAGCAACTAAATCCGGCTTGAAGGTGAGCAGTAAGCACGGAGCAGCAGTAGGTAAAATTGAATCAAAGATTTCGCTTACGGCCGGCGCCAGATAAACAATGGCGGTGGGTGAAAGAGAAGAGGCCGCCGAGTCAGCGAAGGCTCCGGCGGCCTCTTCATATTCTGCGGACAGGTTAAAGGCACGCTGAAAGACGACAAGGGTCGCGTCACATTTTCAACAATCCAGTTATGCACCCGCCCTGGGAATTGAATGGCGACCGTTGAAACCCAGGGAATAAGTTGAAGCACGACCGCAAGCGGATCTGCCGTGGGTGCGACATCGAGATGAACAGGCTTTACGAGCTGGTGGAGAGATCGCTCGCGCCAGATTCTATCCCACTCGGCACGGTTTGCGTCTTCATCAAGGTTCACTTCGCAAAGCTCCACAGAGCCAGCTAACGCCAGGCGTCACCCGCCGCGCATTGGACGTAGTTAAATTCAAGTTCATGATGAGAGCAAATTCTATTCGAGAGCGAAACCGCGTTTGTCGCAGAGCGGACGTGCTGGCACTGCGCCCCAGTCGCTTGCTCGTAGTAAGAGGGCGCGGCTCGCACGTCGCCCCCGGCCGAGCAGGGAGTCGGAGGCCAGGTAGACCTCGCCCATCCCGCACGCGCGGAGTTGCCGGCGGATTTCGTAGCGACCTAACCGCGTGTCAGGTGCGAGGGGCATAAACGTCAACGGTAACATGGGTAGCCGGCGGCGCAAGACGCTGCGAGGGCGCTGCATAGAGCGAAAGCGGGCGATGCCTTTACTTTAATTCGCCCCGCCGCGCCGGTTTACTGTCGGTGGCTGCTGCTGCGGGGGGCGTTTTCGCGTCGATTCGACGACCCAGACGATGATGATACCGATCAAAAATATGATGAGAAAGGATCAGGTCAAAAGATTAATTGGAAGAGACGCTTGGGGTGAGTCGAAGTTTGTCGGCTCGCTGTTCGGGGGAGCTGCCCGAGCGTTATGCGCTGGAAGAACTTTCGCGCTTCAAAATAATCTTTGCAGCACAGCCTGAAAATACCCGCAGGGCTTTCTCCTCTGTTAAACTGTAGGCTCTGGCAGCCGCTCTTAGGATAATTGTCTCTGAATCTGGGATTCTCACATCCGGGCGCTTTTACTTGCGCCGCCCAGCCATGCCCAGATCGCCTCATTAAGGAGTCCCATCATGCCCTCGCTGAAAGACCTCGGTTCTACTTTCGACAACCATCTGTTGATGTCCCTGCCTCAGGATGAATAAATTTGATTTACTCGCTGGAAGCGGCGCCATCGCTTAATGTGTGCGACGCTGAACAGCAGCAGAGTTGCAATATCAACGGCGGTCTGTGGAATTCGAGCACGTGCAGTTGTACGTACTACGAACCTCCTCCCGACCCGTGTTATGGCGGAGGCACCAGTTATTTCGCTAACCGGTGCTATTGAGAGTAACCACAGAAGAAGGGCTGCGCGGGCAGCCCTTCTTCAAAACATGCCGAAGCTGTAAGTAAGTGAGGGCGTCATGTTCAAACAACACAAGAAACTCGTCGGAATGTTATTGGCCGGGGCGGTTGTGCTGGCTAGTCTCACCTACATCTTCGCACGGCAGCAAGGGACTATGGGAAAGTCGGATGTGCCGGTCGCGGCTTGGACTGACGCGGAAGATATAGAATCCAGATTGTCACAGAAAGCCGATTTTATTCCGGGCGGTAAGTCCGCTTCTGACCAACTCATCGCGGTCGCACAGCATTACCGGATTCCCATGGGCATTGAGTGGGTTGATCAGGGTCGTTCGCAAGAACTGGATGTCGCACCGCCTCCGCGTGAGAGCAACCCGACAGTGCGAGACGTTTTACAAGCAATTGTTTTAAGGCTGCCCGGCTATCAAATGACAACTCGGAACGGAGTCGTTCATATAACACAACCGGCATTTGCCGGTGCTGCCGGCAATTTTCTCAATGTACAAATAGAAGAATTCCAGGTCGAGAACGAGAATCTTCTCGCCGCCAAAGAGCAACTTCGTTTGAGCATCGACATGACGCTTCATCCGGATGATTATGAAGGCGGATATGCGGGCGGTTATGGCTATAATCCCGATAATGTATTCGCCAAACGAAACATCTCCTTCACAGGCAAAGACCTCACGGTGCGGGAGATTCTGGATGGCTTGGTGAAGGCGAATGGAAATGCTCTGTGGGTCGCGCAATTGGATTTGGATGATTTCCAAACGGCGGCGAAACCGTCAACCACAAAGCCCACCAAAAACAGTAAACCGGAGGAAGCAAATTCAAAGTATCGCTGGGATTTTGTACCGCTGGTTGAAAAGCCGGCAACAAAATCGGAAACTCGACCATAATATTCAGATAAGCGACTGCATCTCCGCATTGGCTCACATCCTGAACACCTGCTGAAATTGTCGCGACAATAAAGTATGCATCAGGCGGCAGACCTCAGGACATCTGCCGCCTGATACAGCGATAATTTCCATCACCTATGCTTTGCCCGACAATTCAAAATCGTCACTTCATCTCGGGAAAGTGTGCGGCGGCAGAGCCTCTATGCCGTATTTGACAGTAAAGGGTTGGTCAAAGTAGCCCGCCGAATATCTTCATCCCCGAATTTATCTGCCACAAAATTAGCGCGCGTGGTGTTTACCATTTTGAACGACGGAGTTTCTTCAGGCTTTGTCCGGGCAGACGACTTTTATCCTCAGGAGAAAATTGTGATGATGAGAAAAGCATTGACACGCATGATTCTACTCTGCGTCGCACTCGGCCTCGCCGCCTCGGCGGCACTCCCACAGGCAGACAATTCGCGCTACTCGCTCGCCTGCCGTAACGAGGACAACAACGGCGACGACGAGCGCGCTCGCCACTGCCAGGTCAAGGAGCAAATTCTGCCGGCGACGGGCGGCACGCTCAGCGTGGATGGAACTAGGAACGGCGGAATCTCCGTTAAGGGTTGGGAGCGCAACGAGATTCTGGTGCGCTACCGCATCCAGACGCGCGCTCTGACGCAGGCCGAGGCCGACACGCTCGCCTCGCGAATCCGCGTGACGACAACGGGCGGACAGATTCGCGCCGAAGGCCCCGAACAAGACGGCGAGGCGCGCTGGGACGTGGGCTACGAACTGTTCGTTCCGCGCCAGTCGAACCTGTCGCTCCAGACGCGCAACGGCGGAATCAGCCTCTCGGATATTCGCGGGAAGATTACTTTTGAAGCTCAAAACGGAGGCGTCGCTTTGAAGAATCTCGGCGGC